>JAOPUY010000147.1 GCA_025963265.1 Frankiales bacterium
CGCCCGGTCCCATCCCGAACCCGGAAGCTAAGCCTCTCAGCGCCGATGGTACTGCGCGGGCCACTGCGTGGGAGAGTAGGACGTCGCCGGACACACTTTCGACCAAGGTCGTTCGGCTATTAGCCGAACGACCTTGGTTGTTTTTGTTGTTAAATCTCTAGATCGGGAAATGTAATGGCTGACTTTGGATCGAACCGAGACCGTGGCGCTGACCGGCGCCCGAGTGCCGCCCGGACTGGCTCCGGCGGACGCGCCGGCGCACCGCGAGGTGGTTCGGCCAGTTCGGCCGCCGCCCGCGGCACCCGCGGCGGCGCGCCCCGAGACGGGGCCCCTCGCACGGCAGGCAACTCCGACTCCCGCTCGAATTCGTCCACTGCGCGTGACTCAAGACCAGCTCGTTCCGCCGGCCCCCGGGCCCAAGGGGGAGCGGAGCGCCCCGCCCGTGGCCAATCGGCCAGCCGGGGCGAGAACGGAAACAAGTGGTGGGAGCCCGGCGGTTCGCCGTCGGCCGGCTCACCGGCCCGCGGTCGATCAGGCGACGCGAGGCCCCCACGGACGACCGACAGCCGTCCTTCCCGCTCGACTGAGGGCCGCCCGACCCGCTCGGCTGACACCCGCCCCGCTCGGGCCGGGGACAGCCGGCCTTCCCGCTCGACCGATAGCCGCCCGTCGCGCTCGGCTGATTCGCGAGCCCCGCGCTCGGCCGACAGCCGCCCAACCCGTGGGTCGACGGACAGCCGTCCCACCCGTGGATCGGCCGACAGCCGTCCCACCCGTGGCTCGGCCGACAGCCGTCCCTCGCGAGCTACTGACCGGCCCGCTCGGTCGGAGACCTCCCGATACGAGCGCCCGAGCACCAGCCGGCCGACGCGGGCCGCGGCCGAGCGCCCCAGCCACAGCGACGACCGGCGGCCGCAGCGTGATTCCCGTCCGCAACGGGCCGGCGAGCGAGGCTCGACGTCCTCCTACGCCTCCCGGGAGCGGGCGGCCAACCGGGTGGATGCTCGCGGGTCCGAGCAGCGTCCGCGCCGCGTCGACGGCGACCGGCCGCAGCGAGACACGCGTCCCCAGCGCTCGGGGGAGTTCAAGCCGCGCGGCGGCGTGCGCAGCCCCGCGCCGACTCGCGAGGAATATGAGCTGACCCGCGGCTCGCGCCCGTCTCGGGGCGAGGAGATCGCGATTCCGGCCGACGCCGATCCCCGGTTGCTAGATCCATCGGTCCGATCCGAACTTCGCTCGCTCAGCAAGCTCGCCGCCGAGTTCGTCGGCGGTCACCTGGTGGCCGCCGGCCAGCTGATCGACGATGACCCCAAGCGCGCGCTCGAGCACGCCCGGGCCGCTCGCGGCCGCGGCGCCCGAGTCGCGGCCGTGCGCGAGGCCTGCGGCTTGGCCGCCTACCACGCCCAGGAGTGGGCCGAGGCGCTCTCCGAGCTCCGGGCGGCTCGCCGAATCTCGGGCGACGCGTCGAACATCGCGGTGATGACTGACTGCGAACGCGCCCTCGGCCGGCCCGAGCGGGCTCTGAAGGCGTTCGACGACCCGGCGATCGGCAAGCTCGATTTCGCCGTGCGGGCCGAGCTCGCGATCGTGGTCGCCGGCGCCCGCCGGGATCTGGGTCAGCTCGACGCCGCGCTGAGCGTGTTGGAGCGAGCCGGCGTGGATCCGAAAAATCCGCGACCGGGTAGCACGCGGCTCTGGTACGCCTACGCCGACGCCCTAGCCGAGGCCGGCCGGACGCAAGAAGCGATCCAGTGGTTCGGCAACACCGTCATGATCGATCACGATGACGAGACCGACGCCGCCGATCGGGCCGCTGCGCTGCTGTAACCCGGCTCTGCGGCGGGCGCGGCGTCGGCGAATCGCCGGATCACCAGGCCCGACGCCGGTTTCGGGGTGAACAGCGTCGATTTCCGAGGCATCCGCTGACCCGCGGCGGCCACCGCGGCGACCGCGCTCACCGGCGTCGCCCGCAACAAGACGGCGGTGCCGCCCCGGGCCCGCGCCGCGGCGACGGCGTCAGCGACGCTGTGCTCGTAGTCCACCGTGCCCACCTCATCGGGCAGCGACCACACGCGGGGCACTAGGACCTGGTGCAACACGCTGACGTCGAGCTGGCCAAGCGTGCTACCGGCGGCGGACCCCAACGCCTCCTGCACCAGCGCAGGGTCAAGCTCGGTGACGATCACGGTTTCCTGACCGTCGCTCAAAGCCAGCGCAAAGCCCTCGATCTCATCGAGCCGGCGTTCGGCCTCGGCTAACGGCACCGTGTCGCTGACCTTTGCCACCTCACGGACAGCCGTCAACGCCTCCGGAAAGCCGAGGGCGATCACGCGGTGGATGGGATGGACCTGCGGGCCGTAGGACGAGCTGTCGACCAGCAAGGTCAGCCCTCGGTCCCACGGACCGGGCGCGCCGGCATGCTCGGCCTGCAGCTGGCGGTAGGTCGCGTACCGGTGGTGCCCATCGGCGATCAGCGCCCGACGGGTCGACAGATCAGCGGCGACCTTGTCCAACGTCGCCGGATCGGTCTCGGCCCACAGTCGGTGGGTCACGCCGTCCGGCGTGTGCGCGAGTGCCAGCGGCTCGCGAGCCGAGATCTCGGCGACCAACCGCGAGGCGGCGCCGCCGCCGTCGTAGACGAGATAGATCGGCTCCAGGTTGGCCTGAGTCTGACTCATCAAAGCCAGGCGATCAGCCACCGGCCCGGCCATGGTGTTCTCGTGCGGCAGGATCACGCCCTCAGCCGGATCGCGAAGCTCGACCGCGCCCAACAGCCCCCGGGTCACCCCCGCGCCGGCCCCCGCCGCCTCGTAGGCCATCTCATACACGTAGAGCGCCTCGACCTCGTCGACGGCCAAGACGCCGTCGGCTGACCAGCGGTCCAACAACACGGCCGCGCCCGCGTAGGCGTCACCCCCGGCCAGCGCCGCCTCCTCGGGGCCCGGAAGGATCAGCCGGACGGCGTTAGCCGGGTCGCCCGCCACCAGCGCGGCCCGCTCGGCGGCCGAGATCACGTCATACGGCGGGCAGAGCCGGTCGCCCAGGCCAGCGGCTCCGACGGTGTAGCGAACGGCGCGAAACGGCGCCAACGACAACCCGCGCTCTGCATCGGTGTCCACGAGCACCGATGCTACGCAGCGCCCGGCGGTAGGCGATCATCGTTGGCATGATCGAATCCGCGCGTCCACTGGCCGAAACCTACGACGTGGCCCTGCTCGACCTCGACGGCGTGGTCTATGTCGGCGAAGACCCAGTGCCCGGCGTCCCGCTGGCGCTGGCCGAGGTACGCGCCGCGGGAATGCGGCTGGGCTTCGTCACCAACAACGCCTCCCGGACTCCGGCCCAGGTCGTCGCGCTACTCGCCCGCATGCACGTCCCAGCGCAGGGGGACGAGGTCATCACCTCCTCGCACGCCGCCGCCCACTACCTGGCCGATGTCCTTACGCCGGGCTCCCCGGTGCTCATCATCGGCACCACCGGGCTCATCGAGGCGATCGCCGAGCGCGGGCTGAAGCCGGTCTTCTCGGCCGACGAGGCTCCGGCGGCCGTGGTCCAGGGCTTCTCGCCGGACATCGACTGGAAGTCGCTGGCCGAAGGGATGGTCGCGATCCGGGCCGGCGCCCGCTGGGTCGCCACCAACCTCGACCCGTCGGTCCCCTCGCCGCGCGGCCCGCTGCCTGGCAACGGAGCGCTGGTCGCCGCGCTGCGCACGGCGAGCGGGCACGAGCCGGAGTCCACCGGCAAGCCCGATCCGCGAATGCACGCCGAGAGCGTTCAACGCTCAGGCGCTCGCAACCCGATCGTGGTGGGCGACCGCCTCGACACCGACATCGAGGGCGCGAAACGCGTCGGGTGCGCCTCGCTGCTGGTCCTCACCGGGGTCACCGACGCCGCCCAACTGCTGGCCGCGCCCGAGCAGCACCGTCCGGAGTTCATCGGGCGGGACGCCGGCGCGCTGCTGCTGGCCCATCCAACGGTGACGAGCACGGCCGATCAGGTCAGCTGCGGCCGCGCTCGGGTGCGGACCGACGGCCGCCGCCTCATCGTGACCAGCGAGGGCGGCGGCGGTGACGGGCTCGACGTGCTGCGAGCGCTGGCTCACGCCAGCTGGTCGCAGACCGTCCCGGGGTCGCCGCCCGGCCGGCCCGGCCAGCCGTTCGAGATCATCGCCGGCGACCGCACCAGCCGCTCGGAGTTGGACGCGCTGGCCGTGGACCACCGCTGAACGAGGGCGCCGGCGAACTCAGCGGTACGGTGAATGGGTGACCGAGTCCGCTGCCAGCACCGCCCCGGCCGAGAAGACCGCCGCCGCCCTGGACCAGATCGCGGCCGCGGTGGCCGCGATCGAGGACGTCGACGAACTGCCGCTGATCGAGGCGGCTCAGCGGTTCCACGGGCTGCACGACGAGTTGCAGGGCGCGCTGTCCGACCTCGACCGAGGCTGAGCCCGCAGCGAATGGTCCGTCACCTGCGTCTGGACGCTGAGCTCGTGCGCCGGCGGCTGGCCCGATCCCGCGAGCAGGCCGTCGAATTGATCAACAACGGCCTGGTCGAGGTTCGCGGCTCGAGGGCGACCAAGCCCGCCTCCGGCGTCGAGGCCGACACGCCGATCCGGGTGCGAGCCGACCGGGACGACCCCGGCTACGCCTCCCGGGGCGCGCACAAGCTGGTCGGCGCCCTGGAACGATTCGGCGTCGAGGTCGCCGGCAAGCGATGCCTGGACGCCGGAGCTTCGACCGGCGGGTTCACCGATGTGCTGCTGCGCCGGGGAGCGCGCCAGGTGATCGCGGTCGACGTCGGTTACGGCCAGTTGGTCTGGTCGCTGCAGTCTGACCCCCGGGTCTTGGTGCAGGACCGGACCAACATTCGCACGCTCCGACCCGAGGACATCGGAGGGCCCGCCGAGCTCACCGTCGCCGACCTGTCCTTCATCTCCCTGGAGCTGGTGCTTCCCGCGCTGACCGCCTGCACCGAGACCGACCTCATCCCGATGGTCAAGCCGCAGTTCGAGGTCGGGCGGGAGCGCTTAGGCCGCGGCGGCGTCGTCCGTGACCCGATGTTGCGCGCTGAGACCGTGTTGAGCGTGGCCCGCAGGGCCGAGTCACTAGGCTGGGGGACCGCGGCGGTCGCGCGGAGCCCGCTGCCCGGCCCCAGCGGAAACGTCGAGTTCTTCCTCTGGTTGCGCAAGGACGCCGGCCCGGTGGACCCCGAACAGGTGCACGCCGCAGTGAGCCACCCAACGCCCGGGTTCAACGAGGATCAACAGGAGTCGCCATGAGGTCCGCGATGCTCGTCGTTCACACCGGCCGGGCTGACATCCGCGACCTGGCGCGGCACGTCATCACCCGGCTGACCAGCGAGGGCTTCCAGGTTCGGATCAACGGGGCGGAGAGCCTGGAGCTCGTCGCTGACCTGTCGAGCGGCCCGGGCCACGGCTCCGGGGCCAGCGCCGACGCGCTCGGCAACGTCACGATCGTCGACGGCCCCGAGTGCGCCGACGGGACGGAGGTCGCCTTGGTCCTCGGCGGCGACGGGACCTTCCTGCGCGCGGCCGAGCTCACCCGCGACCGCGAGGTGCCGCTGCTCGGGGTCAACCTGGGCCACGTCGGCTTCCTGGCCGAGACCGAACTCGACGCCCTGGACGCCACCGTCTCGGCCGTGGTCGAGTGCAAGTACGAGGTCGAGCAGCGACTGACCCTCGACGTCACCGCCCACTCCGACGGGGCGGTGATCGCGACCGACTGGGCGTTGAACGAAGCCTCGATCGAGAAGACGGCGCGGGAGAAGATGCTCGAGGTCGAGGTCTCGGTCGACGACCGGCCGCTGCTGCGCTTCGGTTGCGACGGGGTCATCTGCGCCACGCCGACTGGCTCCACCGCGTACGCGTTCTCGGTCGGCGGGCCGATCATTTGGCCGAACGTCGAGGCCATGCTCGTCGTCCCCAATGCCGCGCACGCGCTGTTCGACCGCCCCCTGGTGGTCGCCCCGAACTCGCAGATCCGGCTGACCTTGCTCCGGCCCGAGCAACTCGGGCTGCTCAGCTGTGACGGACGGCGCTCCCACGAGCTGCCGCCTGGCTCCTCGCTGACCGTCGAGCGGGGCAAGACGCCGATCCTGGTCGCCCGGCCCTACCCGACGCCGTTCGGCGAGCGGTTGGTCGCCAAATTCCAGCTGCCGGTGCGGAGTTTTCGCGACACCGAACCGCTGGGCAAGTAGCCCCGCTACTGTTCACCTCGTGTTGGAGGAATTGCGCATCAGCGGGCTGGGGGTCATCTCCGACGCGGTGCTCGAGTTCGGCCCGGGATTGACCGTGGTCACCGGCGAGACCGGGGCCGGCAAGACGATGGTGCTCTCCGGCCTGGCCCTGTTGTTCGGCGGCCGCGCGGATTACTCCCGGCTGCGACCGGGCTTCGAGTCGGCCAGCGTCGAGGGCCGACTGCTGCTCGAAGAGGACTCGCCAGCGGCCGCCGCGGTGTCTGAGGCCGGCGGCGACATCGAGGAGGACCGGGTGCTGCTGCTGCGCCGCGTCATCGGCGCCAATGGCCGCTCCCGGGCCGTGGCCGGCGGAGCGTCGGTGCCCGCCGCGGTGCTGACCCGCCTGGGGGACAGCCTGCTCGCTGTGCACGGTCAAAGCGACCAGCAACGGCTGGCTAGACCGGCCGAGCAACGCCTCACCCTCGACCGGTACGCCGGGCTCGAGCTCGCCGAGTGCCGGGACGCGTTCACGGCTTGGCGGTCGGCCGTGGCCGAGTTCGACCGCCGCTCGGGCCAAGCCCAAGAGCTCCAGCGCGAGGCGGAGCTGCTCAGACACGGCATCAATGAGGTCGCCGAGATCGCCCCGACCGTCGGCGAGGACGTGGAGCTGGCCAATCTGACGTCCCGGCTGGAGCACGCCGATTCGTTGCGACTGGCGGCCCACGCGGCCCACAACGCCTTGCTCGGCGACGCCGAGGATCCGACCGCCGACGCGTTGGACGTGCAGGCGCTGCTC
>JAOPUY010000151.1 GCA_025963265.1 Frankiales bacterium
CGTCAGCCGGAACACGGTCGGCCGCCGGGAGCCGGTGTCGCCCCGGACGGCGATGATCATCGGCTTGACGGTCCCGCCGCTCGTCTCGGCTGCACTCGTGCCGTTGCGTCGGTCCTGGCCGGGCGCCGACTTGGCCCTGGTGCTGGTCGCGGCCGTGGTGGCCGTCGCCGCCCTCGGGCAACGGCGAGGCGGCTGGTCGGCGGCCGCGTCCGCCGGGATCTCCTTCGATCTGTTGCTGATACCGCCCTACGGCCACTTCTCGATCGCGTCGCGGACCGACCTGACCACGCTGCTGCTGTTGGTCGCCGTGGCCGCCGGGGTCACCGAGCTCGCGCTGTGGGGTCGGCGGCAGAACGTGCTGGCCACCCGCCAGGCCGGCTATCTGGCCGGGCTGCACGCGGCCTCGGCCGCCGTCGCCGAGGGCGGATCGCCCACCCAGTTGGCCAACCGGATCGCGCTGGTGATCACCGAGATCCTGGAACTGAAGGGCTGCCACTTCCGCTTTGACAGCGATCCGTCGGCGCCCTGCCTGCAAAGCGATGGGACGGTGCGGTGGGGGGACGTGCTGTGGGATGTCGAGAGCGACGGCTTCCCGCTCCATCACCAGACGCAACTTCCGGTCGCCTCGGCCGGGCGGCGCTATGGGCGCTTCCTCATGACGCCCAACCCGGGCCGACCGCCGGCGCTGCTGCCTCGTCTGGTGGCCGTCTCATTGGCGGCCCAAGTGGGCGCGGCGCTCAGTGACTACCAGTCCGGCCCGGTCTGAGCCGCCGATCCGGCTCACCGCCGATTCGGGTCAGAGACGATGATGAGCGGTATGCCGCCACTCCCGCCCAGAGACGTGTCAGCGACCGGCGCCGTCGGCCCGGTCAATTCCCTGGTGGTGCCGCGCTTCGCCGGGCCGGCCACCTTCGCCCGCCTGCCCGCGGCCGATGAGGTGTCCGATCTCGACATCGCCGTGATCGGGGTGCCCTTCGACTCCGGAGTGAGCTACCGGCCGGGGGCCCGCTTCGGTCCCGCCCACGTCCGGGAGTCCTCCCGGCTGCTGCGCCCCTACAACCCGGCGTTGGAGGTCTATCCCTTCGGCGTCCGCCAGGTCGCCGACGCCGGCGACGTCGCCGTCAACCCGTTCTCGATTGAGGAGGCGGTGACCGCCATCGAGTTGGGCGCCCGGCAGATCATGGAGCGAGCTCGGCGGCTCGTGACGATCGGCGGGGACCACACGATCGCGCTGCCGCTGCTCCGGGTGATGGCGGCCATCCACGGACCGGTCGCGGTGGTCCACCTCGATGCCCATCTGGACACCTGGGACACCTACTTCGGGGCCCCGGTGACCCACGGCACGCCGTTCCGCCGCGCCGCGGAGGAGGGGTTGCTCGATCCGACCGCCTGCCTGCACATCGGCATCCGCGGCTCGCTCTACGGCGCGGAGGACCTGAGGAACGACCAGGCACTGGGTTTTCAGATCGTGCCGGCCGATGCCCTGGAGGCGTTGGGGACCCTCGGCGTGATCGAGCAAATCCGAGCCAGGGTCGGCGGCAAGCCGGTCTACGTGTCAGTGGACATCGACGTCCTCGATCCGGCTTTCGCCCCGGGCACGGGCACCCCCGAGTCCGGCGGCCTGCTCAGCCGGGAGCTGCTGGCCATCCTGCGCTCCTTCGGCGCGATGAATCTGATCGGCGCCGACGTGGTCGAGGTCGCCCCGGCCTATGACCACGCCCAGATAACGGGAGTCGCGGCCGCCCACGCGCTCTATGAGCTGATCTCGGCCATGGCCAAGCAATAGCGATCGGCCGCTACTGGTACTTCTTGGCGATTTTCTGCGCGGTCGCGCGGGCCTTGGCGGCGTTCTGCTCCTCCCGCTCGTGCAGGATGCCGAAAGCGAATCCGTTCTCGCCGACGATGGTGCCGGCCTTGGCGCCGAGGCGTCGCAACAGGTCCGCGCTGACGAGGCTGTCCTGATGCTCGCCGAGCAGATCTTGCAGGGCTCGGTACCGCTTCGCCTGCTGGGCCGCGGGGTGGGCGCCGATCACCGGCTCGGCCGCCTCAGCGGCGTAACGGGCCCGTTTGGCGGCCTTGCGGGCGCCGTGCAGCAGGTGGATGTCGCCGGTCGCGTTCGCCTTGGCCAGCCGCTGGGCCACCTTGTGCTCAGCCCGGGCCACGTAGGCGGCGATCGAGTCGGGCTTGCTCCGGGCCTTGGCCGTCAACGGCGGCAGCCGCACCCAGGCGTCCAGGTCGCCGAGCATCGCCAGGTAACGCTCCCCGGTGAGCTCGTGCTGGAGAGCCTGCCAATGCTCGGACTGCTCGTGCCGGAGTTCGGAGTCGATGCGCGCGCGGACCGTGCCCAGCATCAGGGAGTCGTCGACCTCGTCGAGCATCTTGTCCAGCCGCAGGCGCAGCACCTGCCGGTCGCGGACCTCGCCGAGCAACCCGGCGAACCAGCGCAACTCGCCGTCCAGGACCGCGGCTCGCCGCGGGTCCACGAGCGGGCCGAAGACTCGCAGCGTGCTCCGCAGTCGACGGCTCGCGACCCGGGTGTGGTGGATGACGCTGTCATCGCCCCGGCGCAGCGCGAGGTCGCCGGCCAGGATGACCTGCTGCTGCTCGGCGAGGTAGGCCAGAATGACGTCGCCGGCCCGCGGCTTGCCCTTGACTGGCCGATCCCGACTCGCGGGCAGGGCCCGGGCCAGCTTGGACGCGCTCGCGGACGGGCGAGCCCCGGCTCGACGCAATTGCTTGCCGAGGGCGTACAGCAGCTCCAGCTCGTCGCTGCCGAGTTCGACCTCGACCTCACGCCAGCTGCTGGCCGTCGCCGCCTCGCCGGCCGCAGTGGCGTGCACGGTGTCGTCATCGATCTCGGCGAGCGTGGACCCCTCGGCATCGAGGAGGCGGGTCACCAGCCGGTTGGTGCTCACGCTGGCGATGCGGGTCAACTCCTGCCCCCGCCCGATGCCGGTCAGCAGCGTCCTCAGTTCGTCGGGAACGGCCTCCTCGGTCGAGTCGACCCGGATCTCCTCGCGAAAGCGGTCGCGGGGGACCTTGAGCTGCCAGCCGGTGTCGGTCGTCCCGGTCCGTCGCCGCAGCGTCATCCGGGCCCGCAGCAGCGCCCGGTCGTGGGTGTCGAAGTAGTCGCTGCGCAGGTGCTCGCTGCTCGTCTGGGTCCGGCCGCCGGCCGGCAGCAGCCCCGCGACGTCGGGGACGACGAAGCCGGCTTTGACGTCAAATTTGAGTTCGCGTTCGACATAGGACTGAGGCATGTCGTTCATTGTGCCTAGTCAAAGTGAATTGTTCACCGGCTCGACGCCGTATGTTCACCCCGCGACGCGGGTTCACCCCGCGACGCGGCTCGGGCGACCGCAGTCGGGCGACGAGGCGTCGGCGGGAACGCTCCGGTCCTGGTCGAGCTCGTGCGCCGGTCCTGGCCGGCGGATCAGGTAACCCTGCGCGCTGTCGCAGCCCAATTCGCGCAGCACGGCCAGCTGCGCGGGGCGCTCCACGCCTTCGGCGGTGACCTTCAAGCCGTAGGCGTGCGCGGTGTCGATGACCCCGCGCACGAGGACGGCGGCGGCGGGGTCGTCGTCTATGTCGTCGATGAAGGACTTGTCGATCTTGATGGTGGTCAGCGGCAGATCACGCAGCCGGGTCAAGGAGGAGTAGCCGGTGCCGAAGTCGTCGAGCTCGATGTGGATCCCGGCGCGGCGCAGGATGCTCAGCTGCTTGATCGCCGAGGCCAGGTTGGCCAGGCTGGTTCCCTCGGTGATCTCCACCCGCAGCAGGTCGGCATTCAAGCCGTAGGCGTTGATCGCGGCCAGCACGTCCTCCACGACGGTGTCGCGGGAGAACAGGGCGGGCGAGAGGTTGATCGAGATCGGGCGCGGCGTGCCGGCATCGAGCCAGCGCCGGGCCTGCGCGCAGGCCCGATCGAGGACCCAGGCGCTGAGCCGATGGATCTGATCGGTCTCCTCGGCGATCGGGATGAACTCGGCCGGCGAGACCATGCCCAGCTCCGAGTCGGTCCAACGCAGCAACGCCTCGACCGAGTCGCTGCCGCCGGTGGCCAGGTCGAGCTGGGGTTGGTAGTGCAGCTTGAACGCGGCGCCGTCGGCCAGAGCGCCGCCGAGTCGACGACGGATCAGGTTGACCCGGGCCAGCCCGGTGGCCGGCGCGTCCCCGATGAGCCGGGTGACCCGCCGCTTTCCGGCCCGTTTGGCCTGCAGCATCGCGCCGTCGGCGTGGCGCAGCAGCACGTCCAGCGGCGAGAGCTCCACCTCGCTGGCGACGTCGTGGGCCATCGCGAACCCCACCGACGCCGACAGGTAGAGGGCCTGGTCGTCATAGACGAAAGGGGCCGAGCCGGTCAGCACGATCCGGTCGGCGATGGCGAGGGCTTGGACTTCGCTGACGTCGGTCAGCAGGGCCGCGAACTCATCGCCGCCGAGCCGGGCGATGACGTCGGTCGGTCGCACGCATGACCGCAGCCGCTCCCCGAAGGCGATCAGCACCTCGTCGCCGGCGCGGTGGCCGAAGGTGTCGTTGACGAGCTTGAAGCCGTCGAGGTCGATGTAGAGGATGGCGATCCGGGCGGCCGGAGCCGCCCGCTCATTCAGCGCGCGACCGTGCTGATCGAGCAGCCGCCGGTTGGGCAGGCCGGTCAGCGGGTCGTGCAAGGCCACGTGTCGAAAGACGGCGGCGAGCTCTTCGAAGACCGCCGTCACACCGACCACGGCGTGACCGCGCTCGGTCTTGATCAGCAGGTCGCGATAGCGCAGCTCGGGCTCGCGGGCGAGGATCAGCTCGGCCGCCTCGCTCAGCGTGGCGCTGGCCGCGAGGGCCAGATCGTGCTGGGGCGCCAAGTCGGCCGCGCGGGCCCGGGAGTGAATCGAGCGGCCATAACCGAATGGGCCGCCGAGCTCGTACTCGAGCTGGTCTCGCGAGAGCAGGGCCGCGTTCGATCCGGCCGAGACGATGACCGCTCGCAGATGCCGGTCGCGTCGAAACATCCGGTCAACCTCGCGGATCGGAGTCTCCGGCCCCACCACCGGGACCTCGAAGGCCAACTCGCCGATCGTGCTCCGAACCGAGGAGCGCTCCAGCTCTCGCGCTGTATGCATTGCGGTGCTCACGACCTAAGGAGTCGGCCCGCGACCGTGCCGCTTGAGCCGGACCGGCCGTTTCGGGGGCAGTGTTCACTCAAGATTCATCTCGATGCGGTTGGCCAAGCCGCCAAGCGATCGGGTCGGCGCGACCGGACCCGAAGTTCATGTGCCGTTCACCCGGCGGCTCGGCCTCCGCTGCCGGTTGGGACGAGGGTGGGGCTAGCTGTTCGCCGCCATCGAGAGGACTAGCCATGTCGTCAGGTTCACGTCCGAGCAGGCGTCAATTCTTGGGCGGCGTCGGCGCGACCGCGGCCGCCGCCGGGCTGCTGACGGTGCTGCCGGAGGGCGTCGCCGAAGCTGCCGCGTCGGCCCGGGGGAGGGGCTCGCTCGACCACGTCGAGCACGTCGTGATCCTGATGCAGGAGAACCGATCCTTCGACCACTATTACGGCTCGATGAAGGGCGTTCGCGGCTTCAACGACCCGGCCGCGCTGACCTTGGCCACTGGGCAAAGCGTCTTGCATCAGCCCGATCTGCTTCGTCCGGACGGCGGATATCTGCTGCCGTTCCGGGTCGACACCAGCAAGGTGGACGGCCAGGATCTGGGCGACCTCGCCCACGACTGGGACACGACGCATCTCGCCTGGAATGGCGGCCGCTACGACCAGTGGACGGCGGCCAAGACCGACATGACGATGGGCTACTTCGGCGAGGCTGACATCCCCCTGCACCGCGCGCTGGCCGAGGCGTTCACGATCTGCGACGCCTACCACTGCTCGATCCAGGGCCCGACCACGCCGAACCGTCTCTATCACTGGACCGGCACGATCGACCCGGCCGGGATCGCTGGCGGCCCGGCGACCGCCAATCCACCCGACTACCAGCCGGTGTACCACTGGACGACTTACCCCGAGCGGCTCCAGAAGGCCGGCATCTCCTGGCAGGTCTATGCCAACGACGAAGTGGGCGATGGCAGCGACGGCTATGTCGGTGACTACGGCGACAACCCGCTCTGGCTCTTCCAGGCCTATCACGACGCGCTGGCGTCGACTGACCCCGCGGTCCGGCAACTGGCCGAACGGGCCAGCCTGCGCACGGCCTGGAAGCCGGACTCGGGCCTGGGCCAGAACGTGGACCACGTCATCGCCGAGTTCGCCGCCGCCTGCGCGTCCAGCACCCTGCCCGCGGTGTCCTGGGTCGTCGCGCCCTACCTCTACAGCGAGCACCCGGCGGCCCGACCTGTCGACGGCGAGGCTTACGTGCAGGGCGTTCTCAAGGCGTTGTGGGCCAACCCCGAACTATGGGCCAAGACCGTGGTGCTGATCAACTACGACGAGAACGACGGCTTCTTCGACCACGTGCCGCCGCCGGTTCCGCCCGCGGGCACGCCGGCTGAGTTCCTGCCGGCCGTCCAACCGATCTACCAGGAGCTGCCGCCGGCTTTCGGAGCACCCACTCCGATCGGCCTCGGGCCGCGCGTCCCGATGACGGTGATCTCGCCCTGGAGCCACGGCGGTTGGGTCAACTCCCAGACCTTTGACCACACCTCGGTGCTGCGGTTTCTCGAGGCCTGGACGGGGGTGCGCGAGACGAACATCTCGGCCTGGCGGCGTTCGATCTGCGGTGACCTGACGGGCTGCTTCGACTTCGCCACGGCCTCGACGAAAATCCCGTTGCTGCCTGACTCCGGCCTGTTGCGCAAGCAGGCGGACGCGAAGGAGTCGAAGTTGCCGACCGCCGAGCCGCCGGCGCCGGGACGTCAAGTCACGCCGCGGCAGGATCCCGGCCGGCTGCAGACGCGGCCGCTGCCCTACCGGCTGCTGTCCAACGCGAGCGTGGCCGGCCCGTCGGTGGAGGTGGCGATCGCCAACACGGGCAGCGCTACCGCCGCCTTCGCGGTCTATCCGCGCCAGCTGCTCAGCCTCGATGCGATTCCACTGGACGTCGCGGCCGGCGCCGAGGTGAAGACGGCGGTCCCGCTCGAGCCGGTCACGGGCGCCTACGACGTGTCGGTGCACGGACCCAACGGCCATCTCCTGCGCGCGGCGGGGAACGCGCTGAGCAGTCTGACCCACGTCGAAGTCCGCCTGGCCGCAACCGGGACCTCGGCGCAACCTCGGCTGACCCTGATTGCCACCAACGGCGGCGCCGCGCCGCGCAGCGTGACCGTCACTGGCCTGGACGGCCGGCCGGTCGTGCTGAATCTGCGGCCCGGGGCTACCGGCACGACGACGCTGGACCCTTGGGCGAGCCAGCATGGCTGGTATGACCTCACGGTGAGCTTGGCTGGTCAGCTGGCCTATCTGCGCCGGTTCGCCGGCCACCTGGAGAACGGTCGGCCCAGCGTCACCCGCTGACCGGCTGTCCTTTCGAGCGGGACGCAGCCTTCCGGGCCGGACGCCGCCTTCCGGGCCGGAGGCAGCCTTCCGGGCCGGACGCAGCGCGCCGGGCCGGTAACAGGCCGCCCCGCCGGAAGCGGTTGAGACGTGCTGGGCCCGACCTGTGTCGCCGGGCCGAAATCCAGCCAACTCCTCTCATCGGCC
>JAOPUY010000169.1 GCA_025963265.1 Frankiales bacterium
CGTCAGCCCCTCGCTGGGCAGCTCGCCGAGCCGTCGTCGGGTGAGCGGTTCGCCCTGCAACCGCAGGCCGATGCGGTTGCTGTGCTCGCCGACCTGCCACTCGGCGGCGGTCAGGGCGGCCAGGGCCCCGGCGGTGAACCAGTCGGCCCGCGGGCCAAGGCGGCAGGTCAACCAGAGCTCGGCCGGCGGCGCCGGGTAGGGCGCGTAGTCGAGCGTCGCCGGCGCGCCGACCGGCGGCCCCACTGGGAGCACATCGCCCGTCTGCAGCGGGGCGGGCCCCAGACCCGAGAGCAGATCGGTCGAACGGCTGCCTAGCACCGGCGCCGTCCGCACGCCGCCGGCCAGCGCCAAGTAGCTGCGCACACCGCGCTCGGCCCGGCCGAGCTCGACCGCCTGCCCGGCGAGCACTCGTTGTGGCAGGCCGAAGTCGGCGGGTCGCCCGCCGATCCGCAGCGGAGCCGGCGCGCCCGTGAGGGCGATCGTGAGGTCATGGCTCACGCGCAGCGCCACCCCGTCCACGGTCGTCTCCAACCCGGCGTAGCCCTCGGGATTGCCGACCAGCCGATTGGCCAGCCGCAACGCCGGCTCGTCCAGCGCGCCGCTTCGGGGCACGGCCAAGTGGGCCAACCCGGTCCGTCCGAGGTCTTGGACGGTGGTGAGCGCGCCGCCTCGCAGCACCTCGAAGTGAGCGCTCATCACCGGATCGGCACGAATCGCACGCGGTCGCCGGGGAGCAGGTAGGCCGCCGGCTCGCGGGTCTCGTCCCAGATCGGCGTCGCGGTGTGCCCGATCAGCTGCCAGCCGCCGGGGGAGGAGCGCGGGTAGATCCCGGTGTACTCGTCGGCCAGTCCGACCGCGCCGGCCGGGACCCGGGTTCGCGGCCGGTCCCGGCGTGGCAGCCGAAGTTCCGGGGGTAGTCCTTCGAGGTAGGCGAAGCCCGGCGCGAAGCCGAGAAACGCGACGACAAACTCCAAGCTCGCGTGCCGTTGGACTGCCTGCGCCGGGCTGAGCTGCCAGTGGCGCGCGATCTCGGGGAGGTCCGGTCCGTCGTAGCGGGTCGGGATCGGTCGGACCTGATGCTCGCCGGCGGCGACCGGGGGCGATCGCCATTGCGGCAGCTCGCGGGCGAAGCGGGCTTGGTCGTCGAGGCGCTCGAAGCCGTCGAACAGGACGGTCCGCGCGGCCGGCACGATCTCCAATTCGGCCGGCAGCACCCCCGCGTCCCGCCGGCGCAGCGCCTCGGCGTAACAGGCGGCCACCTCGGCGCCGGACGCGAACTCGGCCAACACCGCGTGCGCGCCAGCCAACCGCACGTCGACTACACCAGCCATCAGCCCATGCCCGTCAACAGACCATGCCCCGTCAACAGACCATGCCCGTCATCGCCGATCAGCCGAAGGTGAAGGAGTAGGCCTGAAGGCCGGGCGACAACGCGATCGTCACGCTGGACCGGCTCGCCGCGCCCTGTTGGGCGACCTGGTAGATGTCGGGCGCGCCGCTGACCGGATAGATGGTCCTCCGGCCGTCGAAGGTCGCGGTCAACGTGCCCGTCCCGCCGACGTCCAGGTAGACGTGGGCGGCGTCGAAGTTGAGGGTGATGCTCGCCCCGGCGCCGCTGGTGATCGTCTCCGGCGCCACCGTCCAGACGCCGGTCAGGTCGAAGGTGTCGGCCGGGACGGACTTGGTCGGCTGGTAGGTCCGGGTGCCGTTGGTGAGCAGGCCGTAGGCGTCGCCGGCGTAGCTGACGTCCTTGGTCGAACCCAGATACGTCTCTTGCGTCTGATCCTGGTTGGCCGGCGTCTGGTCGGCGACGTCGGTCGACTTGGGCAGCGCGACCCCAGGTGTGGCGGCGGTCAGCAGCTGCCGGATCAGGGACTCGGTCGTGCCGTAGTCGCCCTCGCCGATGGCCACGTGCCGGATCTGCCCGGTGGCGTCGATGAGGTACTCGGCCGGCCACGCCTCGTTGCTGAAGGCGTTCCAGGTCGTGTAATTGTTGTCGATCGCCACTGGATAGGTGATGTGCAACCGCTTAGCGCCGGCCTCGACGTTGCTCGGCACGTGCTCGAAGGCGTACTCCGGGGTGTGGACGCCGATGACTTGCAACCCGGCCGCGTGATAGTCGGAGTACCAGGCCTCGACGTGCGGGATGGCGCGTTGGCAGTTGATGCAGGAGTAGGCCCAGAAGTCGACCAAGGTCACCTTGCCGGTGAGCGAGGCCGCGGCCAGCGGCGCGTCGTCGGGGGTGTTCAACCACTGCTGGATGCCGGAGATCGCGCCCGCCGGGCCGCAATCCTGCAGGACGTCCGCCGGCTCCTGGGTGCACTGCTGCAACGACACGGTCTGCGGCTTGGCGAGCTTCGCGACCGCGCCGGAGTGGTCGATGGCCTTATTGAGGCTGGCCGTGTAGTCCGGCACGGCGCGCTGTAGCGCGTCGGTCACGTTGAAGGTCAGGGCGACGGCCAGGCCGATGACGAGGACTCCGGCGGCGGTTCGAACGCCGCGTTGCCGGCTCTGAAAGGCGCGGACCCGCTCGGCCACCCCGCGGCCGGCCAAGGCGAAGGCCAGCAGCGGGATCGCGGCCCCGATGGCGAAAGCGATCGTCAATGCGACGGTGCGGAGTCCGATGGTCCCGGTCGCGCCCGCCACCGTGATCGCCGCCAGCACCGGCCCGGCGCACGGCACATAGACCGCCCCCAGGGCCAGCCCGAGCACGAAGCCGCCGTGCTGGCCGCGCACCGGGCGCTGTCCGAGGCGGGCGAACGGTCGCTCGAGCAGGTGCTGCACGCGGGGGAACATCATCGCCACGCCCAGCAGCACGAGCACCACGAGTCCAGCCCAACGGATGCTGTCATCCGGGATCGGCAGCGCGTCCAACAGCGCAGTCCCGAGCAGGGTGAACAGGGCGAAGCTGATGGCCAGTCCGGCGACGATCAGGTAGGGGCGAGACCGCGGCGGTTGCGAGCCCCGCTGAGGTGCACCCTTACCCTGCTGAAGTGCACCCTGCTGAGGTGCACCCTGCTGAGGTGCGGGCGAGCCCACGTCGGTCGGCGTCCCGCCGCTGGCCTGTACCCCACCGCTGAGGAAAATGACCGGTAGGACCGGGAGCACACAGGGCGAGATCCCGGTGATCAGGCCGCCGACCAGCCCGATCAGCACCAGCGTGATCAAGGCAGCCTCCCAGTAGCGTCTGTAGGCATCATAGGAGCGGATGCCGTGGGAAGGCGGGGCGTCGGCTCCTTCGTCAGAACTTCATTGTTTCGTGAGATTTCACTGTCGCTGAGATTGGAGTGCGCTCATGTCCGAAGCGCGACCGCCGTTTCCGCCGTACACGCCCGAGACCGCCCGTCCCAAGGTGCAGGCCGCCGAGGACGCTTGGAACACTCGAGACCCGCAGCGGGTCAGCTTGGCCTACACCGTGGACTCGGTGTGGCGAAATCGTGACACCTTCATCACCGGGCGGGAGGAGATCATCCGATTCCTGACCGCCAAGTGGGAGCGGGAGCAGGATTACGTCCTACGCAAGAGCCTGTGGGGCTGCCTGGGCAATCGGATGGCCGTGCGCTTTCAGTACGAATGGCACGACGCGGCTGGCCAGTGGTGGCGCAGCTACGGCAATGAGCTGTGGGAGTTCGACGAGCTCGGGCTCATGGCGCGGCGGGAGGCCAGTATCAACGACGTCGCCATCTCGGCGGACGAGCGGCGCTACTTCGGGCCGCGGTCAGCCGAGGAGCACGGGATCGACATCCCGTTGCGTTGAGCGCGACCGTTGAGTGGGAGTCCCCTCGTGCCGGGCTGGGCCGTGAAAAGCGTCCCCGCGGGGACGCTTTTTCGGGTCACGAACGCTGTCAAAACTGGACAATGGACGTACGCGCCTGTGGCACTTATCCACAACTTAATAGGACGTTAGCCGGTTATCCACAGCAAGGCTGCTGACGGCAAGTTTTGCTCCTGACCTGTCAGAGGCCAGCTCTAGCTTTCTCCCATGACGACTTTCGCCGATCGCCCCACGCTCGTCCGACCGCCCGATGCGCCGTCTCCGCCGGCCGAGACCACCGTCAGCGACGGCGGTGCGGTGAGCGCGGCCGCGGTGTTGTCTGAACAGATTTGCGCGCTCGCCGCCCAGATCGACAACGCGACGGCCGAGCTCATCTGCCTGCTTGGCGAGTTTGACGCGGTCGAGGGTTGGTCGGGTTACGGCATGAAGTCCTGTGCGCATTGGCTTTCCTGGAAGTGTCATATCGGCGCGCACGCCGCTCGCGAGCAGGTCCGGGTGGCCCGCGCCCTGCGCGATCTGCCCTTGCTGCGGGCAGAGTTCTGGGCTGGTCGGTTGTCCTACGCAAAGGTGCGTGCGCTGAGCAGAATCGCCGACTCGGACAGTGAGGCTGATCTGGTCGCATTGGCGCTGGCGGCGACCGCGGCCCAGGTCGAGAAGACGGTGTCGGGCTGGCGCCGCGCGGCCCCGTCGCTGGACGAGCCCGGCTCGGCCCGAGAGGCAGCCGAGCTGACTGCGGCCGAGCAGGCGAAGCGCGAGCTGTCCTGGCACTTCGACGACCACGGCATGTTGGTCGTGCGCGCTCGTCTTGGCTCGGACGAGGCCGCCGTGTTCCTCGCCGCCATCGAGCGCGCGCAAGAGACGCTGCAACGCAGCGATGCGAAACGCACCGCGCCGACGACTCTCACGCCGAATGCGGCTGACCCAGACGACGCCGAGCCGGCTGAGGCCCGGCCGACCGCGCTTGACGGGTTGGTCGGCTTGGCTCGGGCGTTCGTCAACGGCGGAGCGCAGCGACGCACGGCGGAGGAGGAGATCAGCCGCCCGCCCAAGCACCATCTCATCGTTCAATTGGACGCGGCCGTGCTCCAGCGCGAGCTGAACGGCGGACTCGCGACCTACCGATCCGGCGGCGCTTTGACGAGCGAGCAGGCCCGCCGGCTGGCCTGTGACAGTCGATTGTCGGTCGTGCTCTTTCGCGGTCACGGCCGACGCCGCGAGATACTCGACGCCGGTCGGGCCTCTCGGACCGTGCCGGTCGGGCTTCGGCGGGCGGCGGAGGCGCGCGACGGCGGCTGCGTGATGCCCGGGTGTCAGGAGACCCGGCCGTCTCACCTGCACGCCCATCACGTCTGGCACTGGGCCGATGGCGGCCCTACCTGCCTCGACAATGTGGTCATGTTGTGTTCGAAGCATCATCGCGCCGTCCACGAGGAGGGCCAGCGCGTCGAGCACGGCCCGAACGGTCTGGTCTTTCACAGCTCGGATGGGCAGCGGTTGGAGCCGGTGCCGTCGGCGCCGCGAGCTCGCGAAGGTTGGCTGGCGCGCCGGCCACCGCGGCCAGCGGACTGGCCGCAACCGCTCGCGGCCAGCGACATCCCCAGTTGGAAGGGCGAGCCCTACGACCTCGACTACATCCTGAGCACCCTGCTCAGCCGGTTGGCCCTTCGTCGACGGCAACGGGCCGACTTCCGGGAGCGGTTGGCCGCTTGATCGGCTGGCCAAGCTGACAGGGGGTTCCCCACTTGTCTCATCGGTGGCACTATCGGCCCGACGTGCTTCACCAAGGCGACCTTCACCACGAGACGACGAGTGGACGGACGAGAGGTTCTGACATGAGCGGTTCGAATATCGGCATCGACGCGTTTCGGTTCGACGGCAAGCGGGCCCTGGTCCTCGGCGGCGCCAGTGGGATGGGCGCGGCGGCGGCCGAGATCCTCCGCGACATCGGCGCCGAGGTGATCGTCCTCGACATTCAGGACATCGACCTGCCCGGCGTGAAGGTCGTCCACGGCGACCTGCGGGAACGGCAGTCGATCGACGACGCGCTGGCCCAGGTCGGCGGCCCCATCGACGCGCTGCTGTGCGCCGCGGGCGTGGCCGATGACACGCCGGGTATCGAAAAGGCCAACTTCATCGGGCACCGGCACGTCATCGACAGCCTCTTCGCCAGTGGCAGCCTGCCCCGCGGTTCGGCGATCGCCATGATCTCCTCCGTCGCCGGACTCGGCTGGGAAGCCCAGCTGCCCCGGCTCAAGGAGTACCTCGACACCCCCGACTTCGACGCCGCCTCAGCCTGGGTCCAGGCCAACCCGGACACCGCCACCTACGGTTGGTCAAAGCAGGCCATCTGCGCCTATGTGCAGCGGCAGGCGTATGAGTTCCTGCGCCGCGGCGTGCGGATCAACAGCATCCAACCCGGCCCGACCGACACCCCGCTGGCCCGCGCGCACGCCGAAACCTGGCTCGGCTTCGCCCAGGACTACCGCGACGACACCGGCATCCAGGCCGCGACCCCGGCCCAGCAGGCCTACCCGCTGGTCTTCCTCTGCAGCGCGGCGGCCAGCAACCTGACCGGCATCAACATCATCAACGACGCCGGCTACGTCAGCTCCGGTTTCACTGGCAGCTACGACGCGCCGGCCATCCGCATGATGCTGGGTCTGGAGGGCTAGCCCGACCAGCCGGGATAGCTACTCGTTATCTGAGCGGTAGCCCAGGTTCGGCGACAGCCACTTCTCGGCCTCGGCCACCGTCCAGCCCTTGCGCTTGGCGTAGTCCTCGACCTGGTCGCGGCCGATGTGGCCGAGCACGAAGTACTGCGACTGCGGGTGCGAGAAGTAGAACCCGCTGACCGAGGCGCCGGGCCACATCGCCATGCTCTCGGTGAGCTCGATGCCAGTGTTGGCCTTGACGTCAAGCAGCTCCCACAACGTCTGCTTCTCGGTGTGCTCGGGGCAGGCGGGATAGCCCGGCGCGGGGCGGATGCCGACGTAGCGCTCCTTGATCAGGGACTCGGCGTCGAGCGACTCGTCGGGCTGGTAGGCCCAGAACTCGGTGCGCACCCGCTCGTGCAGCCGCTCAGCGAAGGCCTCGGCCAGCCGGTCAGCGAGCGACTCCAGCAGGATTGCGCTGTAGTCGTCCAACGCCGCCTTGAACTCCTCGACCTTGGCCGCGCTGCCCAGCCCAGCGGTGACCGCGAAGCCGCCGACGTAGTCCCACAGCCCCGTCTCCTTCGGCGCGACGAAGTCGGCCAGTGAGCGGTGCGGAACGCCGGCCCGATGCTCGGTCTGCTGGCGGACCTGGTGCAGCGTGGTCAGCACCTGGGTCCGGGACTCATCGGTGTAGACGACGATGTCGTCCGGCTCCACCGAGTTGGCCGGGAACAGCCCGATGACGCCCTCGGCGGTGAGCCATTTCTGCTCGATGATCGCATCGAGCATGTGCTGGCCGTCCTGCCACAACTTGCGGGCGGTCTCACCGGAGGCCGGGTTGTTCAGGATGTCG
>JAOPUY010000200.1 GCA_025963265.1 Frankiales bacterium
GAAGACCGCGCCGACTTGGACGATGTCGTCGCTGAAGTAGTCCGCCTGATGCGACGCGAGCACCAACGCGCCCATGCTCTGACCGCGGATGTCGAGGGAGTAGCCGACCGCGGACAGGAACGGCTCGGCGGACTGAAGGACGGCCTCTCGCCACGCCGGCCAGCGGCGGTCCTCTCGCAGGTCGCGCATAAGCACGGTGCAGCGCCCGCGCAGGCACTCCCAGGCGAGGCCCTCGCTGGTCTCGGCGATGACCTTGCCGAAGTGCTCGGCCACCGCCGGGTCGGTCGCCGCCCGCGGCACCACCCCGCCCTGCCGGCTCAGCCCCCACTTGAATGCGCTGTCGCAGCCGGTGAGCGACTTCGCCAGCGTCACCACCCGCTCGCCGGTCGAACGCAGGTCGGCCTGCTCGGCCAGGTCGCGGGCGATCCGCGCGAACATTTGCGCGACGTCGAAGTCTTGCTCCGCACCCATTGTCGCCCGTCCCCGTCCGTCGTCCCAGCCAGTGCGAGACCTGCGCTTTAGGCTCGACCGAAGGTATTAAAACGTCTGGCCCCAACCTGCGCAAGCTCGGCAACTATGCGGAGCGGCCCGAGACGACAAGCCGCCCAAGTCGGAGACGCGCCGGCGCATCCAGAAGACCCGCCAACCGCGACGCTCGAGCGTCGCCTTGCGGTTGTTTTCACATCTTCTGCTGGTTATTCTGCGGGCGCGCTGCTCCCAAACGCACATTCGGGGGCTAGCCAAGGCCCGGGCATTTAAGCCCCCCGGAGTCGACCACGGGGCCGCACACGGACCTCGCGGCAGGTGCTCGTACACCGCGGGCCGGCTGACGCCGACGGGCTCCATTGGTTAATGCGTCCCGGACGCGCACCATGAGGCATGGTCCTCGCGTCGATGCCGGGAAAGCACCTCAACCTCTCCCTGCTCTTCGGGTCGGCGGGACTCTTCCTGCTCGCCGTGGCCGTCGTCGTGATCATCACGGTGCGGCGTCGGCCGTAGGCTCCGCGAGGCCCGCGGTCGGCTTTGCTGATGAACCACGACGGCACTGCGCGCCCGCGGGGCGCTAGCACAGCGACAACCCCCGTAGCGCCTGCGGACTCCGTCCGACCTGCACTGCGCAGGTCCGAATAACCAGGGTTTAGCCAGGGGCCTAACCCAGGTGACGCGGTCGGGATAACCCCGGCCAACCGCGTGCACCCCTTTTACAGCGGGAAATCCGCCGCCTCGAATACGCCTCAGCCCCGCCGGCTTCGGTCATGGCCCGGCCGTGGACGGGCGCCCGCACCGGGATGCAGAGTGCGTGGCTGTGCACGCCCTCGTCGACTCCAGCGACTGGGTCCCGGAAAGCAGAGACCGCGCCGCATCGCCCCCGCCGTCGATCGGGTGTCAGCGCCCCTTGGCATGCCAGATCCCCGCTCGCCCGGATCGCGCGCGGCCGGCCGCCTTGCCCGCGCCTGGCGCCTACGGCGGGCTGCGACTCATCGGTCTCACACGTTCACGGCAGTAGCGTCTGGACAAACGATTTGGGGGACGAGCGCGGCCGGCCTCGAGCCGCACTCGTCCCACCGTCGCCCACTCGCTATCGCGGAGGAATCGACTCATGGCATTGGCAGCGCTCCTGGACCGCCGGCGACTCCCGTGGGCGGCGCCGGTCATCGCGGTGGCCTCGGTGGCCGCGGTGGCGCTCGCGCCGCGCGCGTTCGCCGGCGATCCGAGCCCCAGCCTGCCGCCCCGGAGCGCCGGGCAGCTGATCGCGGCGGTCGACGCGAGCACGGTGCGGCAGCTGTCGGGCACCCTTGAGAGCACACCCGGCCTGGGGCTGCCGCAGCTGCCGGGCGCGGACGGCGGCAACCAGATCAGCACGCTGCTGACTGAGCCGGCGACCTGGACGGTCGCAGTGTCGGGCCCTGACCGGGTCCACGTCGCGTTGGACGGCAAGGGCAAGGAGATGGACGTGATCCGCGACGGCTCGAGCGTGTGGACGTGGGACTCCTCGACGCAGGACGCCGCCCATTACCTCCTGCCGCCCGAGTCGTCGTCGACGAAGCCGTCGACTGACACGACCGCCGAGCCGACGCCGGCGGCGCTGGCCCAGAAGGTCCTCGACGCCGTCGACCCCAGCACCCAGCTGGCGGTCGGGGCCTCGGCGGTGGTCGCCGGCCGCGACGTGTACACCCTCGTCGTCACCCCGCGCACCAGCGCGACCCTCATCGGGCGCGCCGTCATCGACGTCGACGCGGCCAACGGGGTCCCCCTGGGCGTGGCCGTCTACCCGCGCGGAGGAGGCTCGGCCGGCCTCAGGGAGACCTTCACCAGCGTCTCCTTCGCCGCTCCGCCCGCCTCGGCCTTCGCGTTCACCCCGCCGCCGGGCGCGACGGTCACCACGCACGACCTGTCGTCCGGGTCCGGCGGCACGGGCGCGGTCGACTCCGCCGCCAAGGGGGCCACGACCAGCGTCGTCGGTACCGGGTGGACCTCGGTCGTGCGGATCGAGGGCCTGCCGGCCGGCAGCCTCGG
>JAOPUY010000201.1 GCA_025963265.1 Frankiales bacterium
CGATCCAGCGTCGTCGGTGTCAGCAACGTGAAGCCGGCCTCGGTGCGGGCGGAGGCGATCGGTCCGTTGATGTCGACCACGTGGACGCCGTCGGCGTGCTGGCCGCGGGGCCAGACCAGCAGCACCGCCAGGCCGACGATGACCAGTAGCGGAATCAGCGCGCGCCACAGGTTGGCCGGGCTGCGCAGCCGTTGCCGTTGCGCAGGAGTCAGCGGTTGGGTCACCGGTCCATGGTCGCTCGCCGATCAATCTCCTCGCCACCGGGGTCGGTGGCGACGCCGACCTCGGGCGCCGCGGCCCGGGGCGTCCGACCGCTCGCCGGCGCGGCGTAGAGCACCCCGATGGCCACCAGCATCAAGCCGGCGCCGACGATGCCCGCGACCGGCAAGTGCTCGTTGATCAACGCGACCGCGAGCAGCGTGGCGGTCAGCGGCTCCAGCAGCGTGAGCACAGAGGCGACCTCGCTCGGCGTGCTGCGCAGCCCGTGAAAGAACAAGCCGTAGGCCAGGGCGGTGGCGATGATGCCCATGTAGGCCAGGCCGCCGACCGTGGCCGCGTCCACCTCGAAGCCGAGCCCGCCGATGACGGCCAGCGGCAGCAGCGTGAACGCGCCGACGACGCTGGCCACCGTGGTCAAGGTCAACGGGCCGGCGACCGGGTGCAGCCGCGCGCTGACCAGCGTCGAGCCGGCGTAGCCCAGCCCCGAGCCGACCGATTCCAGGATGCCGAGGACCGGGTGGGGCGCCGAGCCCTGGGCCGAGGACTGCGAGATCAGGGCCAGCCCGAGCAGGGCCAGCAACAGGACGACCACGTTGCGCCCGGCCGGCCAGCGTCGGCTCCGGGCCGACTGGAAAGCCGTGATCGCCAGCGGCGCCACCCCCAGGCTGACCAGGGTCGAGACGCTCACGCCGACGGCGCCGATCGCGGCGAAGTAGAGGCCCTGGTAAGCCCCGAGCAGCACCCCGCTCAACAGCAGCAGCCAGCGCTGGGTCGCTGTCACGGCTCGCCACACTCGCACGCTGGAGACCCCGGCGATCAGGATCAGGACGAGGGAGGAGAAGACCAGGCGGTAGAAACCGATCGACACCGCGGCCAGGTGGCGGTGATCGCTGATGAAATGAACCAGCACGCCGTTCGTGCCCCAGAGGACGGCCCCGGCGCTGACGGCCAGCAAGCCCTCGCGAGAACGCAGCGCGGTGAGGGGACTCATTTCGGTCGTCACCCTAACGCGCCCAGCGCCCGATGTTAAACAACGCCGAATTCAGCAACCGATAGGGTTCTCTCAATCCCTCTGCGTGCGCGCGCCGACGCTCTCGCGGACGACCTGAAAGGACCAGCGCTGATGTCTGATCCCATTCGCCCCCGCTCCGACGCCAGTCTGGCCGAGCCGAGCGTCAACCCGACGAGCTCAGTGCCCCCCGAGCTAGCCGTCGCCCACGAAGCGCCCGACCGCAACCTCGCGCTGGAACTCGTCCGGGTCACCGAGGCGGCGGCGATGGCCGCCGCCCGCTGGGTCGGACGAGGTGACAAGAACGGCGGCGACGGCGCGGCGGTGGACGCCATGCGCAAGCTGATCGGCACGGTCTCGATGCGGGGTGTGGTCGTCATCGGCGAGGGCGAGAAGGACCACGCCCCGATGCTCTACAACGGCGAGCAGGTCGGCGACGGCACCGGCCCCGAATGCGACGTGGCGGTCGACCCGATCGACGGAACCACCTTGATGGCCAAGGGGATGTCCAACGCGATCGCGGTCATCGCGGTGGCCGAGCGGGGCTCCATGTTCGACCCGTCGGCGGTGTTCTACATGGAGAAGATCGCCACCGGTCCAGAAGCGGCCAATGTCATCGACATCACCGCGCCGGTGCGGGTGAACATCGACCGCGTCGCCCGGGCCAAGGGCGGCCAGCCGTCCGATGTGACCGTCGTCATCCTGGACCGGCCGCGGCACGCCGATCTGGTCAACGCCGTCCGAGCCGCGGGCGCCCGGATCAGATTCATCTCCGACGGCGACGTGGCGGGCGCGATCATGGCCGCCCGGCCGGGCACCGGCGTCGACCTGCTGCTGGGGATCGGCGGCACCCCCGAGGGCATCATCGCCGCCGCCGCCCTCAAGTGCATGGGCGGGTCCATCCAGGCTCGCCTCTGGCCGACCGACGAGGCCGAAAAGCGCAAGGCCTTGGACGCCGGACACGATCTGTCCACCGTGCTGCACACGGCCGACTTGGTGCGCGGCGAGGACGTGTTCTTCTGCGCCACCGGCATCACCGACGGCGAGCTGGTGCAGGGCGCGCGCTATGACAAGGGCGCGGTTCACACCTCTTCGATCGTGATGCGCTCCAAGTCGGGGACGATCCGATCGGTCGACTCGTTGCACCAACTGAGCAAGTTGCGGGCTTACTCCGCGGTCGATTTCGACCGCAACTGAACGGCCCGTCGGTTCGCAACGACGTAGGAGGAACAGAGCATGCTTTGCGTCACCAGTAACGACATTCCGGGCTGGGACATCCAGCGGGTCTGCGGCGAGGTCTTCGGCGTGACCGTCCGCTCCCGCAACGCCTTCTCCCAGATGGGGGCCGGCTTCAAGTCTTTCGTGGGCGGCGAGCTGCAGGGGATGACCAAGAACGTCATCGAGAGCCGCAACGAGGCGATGGGGCGGCTGTTCGCCGAGGCTCAGGCTCGCGGCGGCAACGCGATCACCGCGATGCGTTTCGACACCACCGAGCTCGGCGGCAACTGGAGTGAGATCTGCGCCTATGGGACCGCGGTCGTCGCCATCCCGGTGACCGAGGAAGCCAAGCAGACCGCCATGCAGCTCGGCTACGCCCGCCCGGCCCAGTAAAACCGCCGTTCTGCTGTAATGCGTCGCGGGCTACCCGCCGGTAGCCGGGCGCTCCGACAGCAGATCGCCGAATGTGTCGGCAGCGTTACCCCGGCCACAGCTCCACGCACGACGAGCGGACGGCTGGCTAGGCTCCTCGCATGTCCGATGACCAGAAGACCCCGCCCGCCCACGATCCTGAGCTCTTCCGCGTTGAGAAGGACTCGATGGGCGATGTCCTCGTCCCGAAGAACGCCAAATGGCGGGCTCAGACCCAACGGGCGGTGGAAAACTTCCCGATCTCGGGTCAACCCATCGAGCGCGAGCTCATCGCCGGCCTGGCCCTGATCAAGGGGGCCGGCGCCCGGGTTCGGGCCAAACGGGGCCTGCTGGACCCGGCCAAAGCCGACCTGATCGCCGCCGTCGCCCTCGAGGTCGCACGGGGCGACTGGGACGCCGAGTTCCCGATCGACGTGTTCCAGACCGGCTCGGGCACCTCCTCCAACATGAACACCAACGAGGTGCTCGCCTCGCTGGCCACCGAACGGCTGGCCGCTCAGGGCAGCCAGACCTCGGTGCACCCGAACGACGACGTCAACGACCCGCTGTCGTCCAACGACCAAGTCCCCTCGGCCCTCCACGTCGCCGCGACCAAGGCCGTCGTCAACGACCTGATCCCAGCGCTCAGCCACCTCGCCACCTCGCTGGAGGGCAAGGCCGCCGAATTCGTCACGGTCGTGAAGTCGGGCCGCACCCACTTGATGGACGCCACCCCGGTCACCCTCGGGCAGGAGTTCGCCGGTTACGCCGCCCAGGTCCGGTACGGAATCGAGCGCCTGCAGGCGGCGCTCCCCCGGGTGGCCGAGCTGCCGCTGGGCGGCACCGCGGTCGGCACCGGCATCAACGCCCCGGCCGGGTTCGCCGGCGAGGTCATCGCGCTGCTGGCGTCGGAAACCGGGTTGCCGTTGACCGAGGCCCGCAACCACTTCGAGTCCCAGGGAGCCCGGGACGCGCTGGTCGAGCTGTCCGGCGCGCTGCGCACGATCGCGGTCAGCCTCAACAAGATCAGCAACGACATCCGCTGGATGGGATCGG
>JAOPUY010000522.1 GCA_025963265.1 Frankiales bacterium
CGTCGCCGCCGCCAGCCTGCCGATTCACCTCACCGGACAGCTGGCCTTGGCCGAAGTCGCCTGGACGCTGGCCAGCCTGCTGCTCATCCTGCTGACGGTGGCGACGGCCGCACACTGGGCCGGCCATCGCGTCACCGCCCGGGGCCACCTGCTCGACCCGGTGATGTCGCATTTCTACGGCGCGGTGCCGATGGCCGTGCTGACCGTGGGCGCGGCGACCGCGGTCGTGGGCTGGCCCATCCTCGGTCCCCGAGTGGCCATCGATCTCGACTGGGCGCTCTGGACGGCGGGGACGCTCGGCGGCCTGGTCACCGCGGCGACCGTGCCCTGCCTGAACTTCATCCGGCGGCGGACGACCGTGAGCGAGGCGTTCGGGGGCTGGTTGATGCCGGTCGTCCCGCCGCTGGTCTCGGCCTCGACCGGAGCCCTGCTGGTGCCCGACGCCAGCGCCGGGCCGGCTCGGCTCACCTTGCTGCTGGGCTGCTACGCCCTGTTCGGACTGGGCGTGCTGGCCTCGCTGATCATGATCGCGCTGGTGTGGCGACGGTTGCTGTCCGAGGGCCCAGGACCGGCCCGGATGAGGCCGACCTGGTGGATTGTGCTGGGCCCATTGGGGCAATCCGTCACCGCCGCCAATGTGCTCGGCGGCGTCGCCGATCTTGCGCTGCCCGCTCCCTACGCCGACGCGCTGAAAGCCTTCGGAGTGGTTTACGGCGTCCCCGTCTGGGGATTCGCGCTGCTGTGGGCCGGCCTGGCGGCGACGATGACGGTTCGGGCCGCCCGGGTCGGGCTGCCGTTCTCGCTCACCTGGTGGTCCTTCACGTTTCCGGTCGGCACCTTCGTCACCGCCAGCAGTGCGCTGGCCCGGCACACCGGAGCGGATCTCTTTCGCCTCAGCGCGGTCGGGTGCTACGCGGCCCTCGTCCTCACCTGGTTGATCGTCGCCTCGCTGACCATCCGCGGCTGGTGGTCTGGTCGGTTGTTCCCCGCCATCGATCGGCAGCCGATCAAAGCGATCGCCTCAGAGGGCGTGCAGGATGTCCTGCACCCGCTCCTTAGCGTCTCCGAACAGCATCTGCGTGTTGTCCCGATAAAATAAGGGATTCTGCACGCCCGCGTAGCCAGCGGCCATAGATCGCTTGAAGACGATGACGTGTTCGGCCTCCCACACCCGCAGCACCGGCATGCCGGCGATCGGGCTGCCGGGGTCCTCGAGGGCGGCCGGGTTGACGGTGTCGTTGGCGCCAATGACCAATACCACGGTGGTGCTGGCGAAATCGTCGTTGATTTCGTCCATCTCCAACACGATGTCGTAGGGAACCCGAGCCTCGGCCAGCAGGACGTTCATGTGGCCCGGCAACCGGCCGGCCACCGGGTGGATGCCGAACCGCACCTGCACCCCCCGCTCCCGCAGCCGTGCGGTCAACTCCGCGACCGGGAACTGCGCCTGCGCCACGGCCATCCCGTAGCCCGGGGTGATGATCACCGACGAGGCAGTGCTGAGCAGCTTGGCCGCCTCCGGCGCGGTGATCTCATGGTGCTCGCCGTAGTCGGTCTCCGAGCCAGCCGGCGCCACCGCGCCGAAGCCGCCGGCGATCACCGAGAGAAACGAGCGGTTCATCGCTTGGCACATGATGTAGGACAGGTAGGCGCCAGAGGACCCGACCAGGGCGCCGGTCACGATGAGCAGGTTGTTGTCGAGCAAGAATCCCGAGGCGGCCGCAGCCCAGCCGGAGTAACTGTTGAGCATCGAGACGACCACGGGCATGTCGCCGCCGCCGATCGAGGCCACCAGGTGCCAGCCCAGGGCCAGCGCCAACGCCGTCACCGCGATCAATAGGCCGAGGCTCGGATGCGCGACAAAGGCCGCCGTCAATCCAACGAAGGCCAGCAAAGCGCCGACGTTCAGGACGTTCTTGCCGGGCAGCATCAGCGGGGCGGACTTGATCCGCGCCGACAACTTGCCGTAGGCGACGATCGAACCGGTGAACGTCACCGCTCCGATGAACACGCCGATGAACACCTCGGCGTGATGGATCCGGAGCAGGTCGCTCGCGACCGCGGTCTGGGCCGCGCCCTTGGCCTCGACATCGTAGTAGCCGTCCCAGCCGACCAGCACGGCCGCCAATCCGACGAAGCTGTGCAGCATCGCGATGAGCTCAGGCATGCCGGTCATCTCGACCCGGCGCGCCCGCCACAGCCCAATCGTCGCGCCGATGGCCATGGCGACCAGCAACAACGCCAGGCCGCCGGCGGCGATGCTGCGCGAGGCGAGCACGACCGTGGCGACCAGCGCGATCGTCATGCCGGTGATGCCGTACACGACACCGGTGCGGGAGGTCTCGTGCTTAGACAGCCCGGCCAGGCTCACGATGAACAGCAAGGCGGCAACGATGTAGGCCGCCTGCGCGGCGGTGGAGGCGGTCATGGCTCAGCCTTTCGAGAACATGCTGAGCATGCGACGGGTCACGGCGAAGCCACCGAAGATGTTGATGCTGGCCAGCAAGATCGCCACGAAGGACAACACGGTGATCGTCGTGTTCCCGTGACCGATCTGCAGCAGCGCGCCGACCACGATGATCCCCGAAATCGCGTTGGTCACCGACATCAACGGCGTGTGCAGCGCGTGGTGCACGTGCCCGATCACGTAGTAGCCCACCACGATCGCCAGCACGAAGACGGTGAAGTTGTCGATGAGCTGATCCGGCGCGAAGGCGGTCAGCAAGAACAGCGCGACGGCGATCAGCCCGACGATGGCATACCGACGCCCCGGTGAAAGCGGCTGCTTCGCGCTCGCCGCCGCGGCGGCGGGGGCCGGGCTCGCGGCCGCGGCCGGCGTCGCTGAGACTGCGACCGGTGGCGGGGGCCAGGTCAGCTGGCCCTCGCGCACCACGGTGATCGCACGTTGCACCACGTCGTCCCAATCGAGGGTCAGCGTCCCGTCCTTGGCCGGGGTCAGCAGCTTCAACAGGTTCACCAGGTTGGTTCCGTAGAGCTGCGAGGCCTGCGCCGGCAGCCGACCGGCCAGGTCGGTGTAGCCGATGATGCTCACGCCGTTGGCCGTGCGCACGACCTGACCGGCCACCGACCCGGCCACATTGCCGCCCTGGGCCGCGGCCATGTCGACGATGACGCTGCCCGCCCGCATGCTCGCCACGTCCTCCGGGGTGAGCAGCTTCGGAGCCGGTCGGCCCGGGATGAGGGCCGTCGTGATGACGATGTCGACTTCGGCCGCCTGTTCGGCGTAGATCTCAGCGGCCCGACGGTCGTAGTCGGCCGAGGTCGCCTGGGCGTAGCCGTCGGCGCTCTGCTGTTGCTCGGCGACCTCGACCGCGAGGAACTCCGCGCCGAGCGATCGGACCTGGTCGGCGACTTCGGGACGCGGGTCGGTGGCCCGCACGACCGCGCCGAGGCTGCCGGCCGCGCCGATGGCCGCCAACCCGGCGACCCCGGCCCCGGCCACCAGCACCTTCGCCGGCGGCACCTTGCCCGCCGCTGTCACCTGACCGGTGAAGAAGCGGCCGAAGACGTTGGCGGCCTCGATGACGGCGCGGTAGCCGGCGATGTTGGCCATCGAGCTCAGCACATCCAGCGATTGGGCCCGCGAGATGCGAGGAACGGCTCCCATCGCCAGCACGGTGATCGGCCGTTGCGCCAGTGCGGCCAGCAGATCGGGGCTCAACGCCGGGCTGATCAGGCTGACCAGGACGGCGCCCGGCGGCAGCAGGGCTATCTCCTCGGTCGAGGGCGGGTTGACGGTCAACACCACGTCCGAGCGCCAGACCGAGGACTTCGCGGCAATGTCCGCGCCGGCCTCGGCAAAGGCCTCGTCGGTGAAACTCGACAAGGCGCCGGCGTCGGTCTCGACGGCCACCCGATACCCCAGCGCCGCCAGTTGGCGCACCGTCGTGGGCGTCGCCGCCACCCGGGTCTCCCCCGGCGTCGACTCCCTGACCACTCCGATGAGCTGAGCCACGCGTGGAACCTCTTCTCTGTTTAGTCTCGCCCCGCGAGACAGGTTAGCCTATCGTCGCAGGCCGAGGACTCAGCCCAGGCTGGTCGCCGGACGACGCGCGAGCGTCTCTTCCTCCTCCGGCGAGGTGTGCGCGGCCGGCGAACGGGCCAGCAGGACGACGCCGATGCCGAGCGCGATGCCACCCGCGGTCGCGAGCACCAGCCAACCGCCCGTGCGGGTGGTCTCGTCATAGACAAGCACGCCCCACAGGATCGACACCAGCGGGTCCATCAGGGTGAACCCGGGCTGGGCGGCGACCAACGGGCCGCTCTGCAGGGCCCACTGCATCAGCAGCACGCCCCCCAAGCCGGCCAAGACGGCCGCATAGACCTGCCACCCGCTCAGCATCGCGCCGATGCCCTCATCGGTGAGCTTGACGATGGCCGCCTTCATCAGGGTCGCGGTGAGGCCGAAGCTGGTGCCGGCCGCCGCGCCCATGCAGGCGGTGCGCCAGAACGTGTTCTCGCGGATCGCGAGGGCGATCAAGGCGGCGATGGTGGCCACGGTGCCGCCGCCAGCGACCAGGTACAGCCCCGTGTTGACCGTGGTCTCCTCACCCGGCCCGGGATCCAGCGCGGCGACCAGGGCGATCATCCCGCCCGTCATCACCAGGATCGAGGTCCAGTCCTGGCGACGCAGCTCCGAATGCAGCACCCGGCTGGCCAGCAGCAGCGTGAGCGGCACCTCCAGCGTGATCACCGGCTCGACCGCCGAGAGCTGGCCGACGCCCAAGGCGGCCGCTTGAAAACCGAACGCGACGACCATGCCGCCGAAGCCGAGCAGCCAGGTGGGGTCGCGGACCAGGCCGAGCAGATAATGCAGATTGAATGAGGCCGAGTCGGGCTGTTGCAGGCTGGCCTTGCGCTGGGTGACGTTCGCGACCGCGTTACCCAGCGCGGCGATCGCGGCCAAGAGGTAGCTGAGTAGGTCAGCGGGAGTCATGGCTCACGGTCATCATGCCTGGTTCACCCTTCGACTGGAACGGAGGACGCCGCGCCGGCCTCGAGCGGGGTGCGAACTTGGGTGATGAAGGACTTGCCGAAGTCGACGATGAGGCCGGAGCCGCGGTGGGCGTCCTCCATCACGTCGGTGAAGGACTCGATGAAGTAGTCGATCTCCGGCTCGCCGATGATCGGCGGCGGGATGAGCTTGATGACCTCGATGTGATCGCCGGAGACCTGGGTGAGGATGCGGTGCCGGTGGAACAGCGCGTGCACGACGGTCTGAGCGAACAGGCCTTTGCGGGCCAACTGCAGCGCGGCCCAGGAACCCCGAAGCCGCCAGGAGTTCGGGCGGCCGAATTCCACGGCCACCATCAGCCCGCGGCCGCGGACCTCGTGGATGAGCTCGAACCGCTCGGCCACCTCGCCCAATCGGGCCATCAGCAGCTCGCCCATCGCCCGCGCGTGCTCGACGAGGCCGTCCTGCTCGATGACCGAGAGCGTCGCCAAGCCGGCGGCCATGGCTTGGGCGTTGGAGCCGAACGTCGAATCATGCACGAGCACGCGGTCCATTGAGGAGTAGACCTTTTGAAAGATCCAATCCTTGGCCAACGTCGCGCCGACGGGGATGTACCCACCGGAGAGGGCCTTGGCCGTCGCGATGATGTCCGGCTCCACCCCGTCGTGCTCGTAGGCGAAGAAATCGCCGGTGCGCCCGATCCCGGTCTGCACCTCGTCGGCGATGAGCAGGGCCTTGTGAGTTCGCAACAACGCCTGGGCGGCCATCAGGAATCCGGGCGGCGAGACCGCCACGCCTTTGCCCTGGATCGGCTCGACCAGCAAGCCCGCGACGTCGCCCCGACGCAGCTCGCGTTCCAACTTGCCTAAGTCGCCGAACGGGATCGCGGTGTCGGGCAGCAGCGGGCCGAAGCCGGACCGGAAGTCAGCCGCGCCGTTGACCGACAGCGCGCCGGCGGTCAACCCGTGAAAGGCGTGGTCGCAGTAGAGGATGCGCGGGCGGCCGGTGGCGTAGCGGGCGAACTTCAGCGCCGCCTCGACCGCCTCGGTGCCGCTGTTTCCGAAGTAGACGCGGTCCAAGTGCGGCACTTTGGCCAGCAGCGCCTCAGCCAGCAGCCCGGCCAGCGGCGGGGCGTCGAATTGAGTCAGGTCGCCGAGGTCGGCGTCGAGCACATCGTGCAGCGCCTGCCGGATCACTGGGTGGTGGCGGCCGACGGCGAACACGCCGAATCCGGCCAGCATGTCCAGGTACTGCTGACCGGCGGCGTCATAGAGATAGGCGCGCTCGCCGCGAACGTAGGTGCGGTCGAAGCCGATCGCGTGCAGCATTCGCGGCAGTTGCGGGTTGAGGTAACGCCGGGCCAACTCATACCGCTCGTCGCCTCGCTGCTTGAGCAGCAACGGCAGATCGAAAGGCAGGCCGCGCGGGGCATTGTCTTCCATGGACGGTCGCATCCTCTTCAGCTGTATGACGGGACAACCGCGCCCCTGGACGTCATCTTAGTGAGCCGAGGGCCCGGAGCGCCGCAGGACCAGCCGATCAACGGCGCGGACGGCCTCGAGCGGCGGGCGAGGTAATCACGACGTAAAGCGGTGGCCCTAAACTGATCAGGTCATGATCAAGATGGACGGCCGCCCCCGCGTCGCTCCTTACCCTAGTTGCCCTAATGTCGCTTTCGCGCGGAGTTTCGCTTGCCTGTCAAAGCACTGAGACTCAGATGAAATCGATCATCGCGGCACGCGAAGATACGGGCCGGCACCTGTCGCCGTCAGCACCCAGCGCCGCTTGCTCGGAGAGGACCTCCCGATGGACCGTCTAGCCAGATTCATGATCGCCAAGCGCTGGTGGGTCGTCGCGGCGTGGATCGCCTTCGTGGTGATCACCAACGCCATCTCCCAAGGGCTGGGCGGCGCCAGCTACAAGGACGAGTTCAAGTTGCCGCACACCGAGACCCAGACGGTCTCCGATCTGCTGTCCAAAGCCGGTCAGAACAACCAGAACGGCATTGACGGCATCATGGTCGTCCATTCCAAGACGGGATCGGTCGCGACGCCGCCGGCCGGCGTGGTGGCCGCGCTCCAAGGCCAGTGCGCCGCCGGTTCGAAGGTCGTCACCATCGGCACGCCGTGGGGCTCGATCGACTGCGCGACCAACGGCGGGAAACTGACCGCCGAAGGCGCGAACCCCAAGCTGCTCTCGACCAAGGATCCGAGCATCGCCCTCGTCGACGTCACCTTCGCCGGTGGCGGCCAGTTCGACCAGACGGCGATCACCAACGTCTACAAGAGCCTCAAGACCCTGAACAGCGCGAGCCTGCAGGTCGAGTTCACCGGGGACGGTTTCCAGCAGGTGGAGCCGCAGAAGGGGTTCCCGCCCGAGCTCCTCGGCTTCATCGCCGCCTTCATCATCCTGGGCCTGGTCTTCCGGACGTTCGGCGCCGTGGCGCTGCCGTTGGCCAGCGCCGTCGTCGCCCTCGCGAGCGGGCTCGGCGTGATCGGCATCTTGAGCCACGCGATGAGCGTCTCCAATGTCACCCCCGAGCTCGCGCAGCTCATGGTGATCGGCGTCGGGGTGGACTACGCCCTGTTCATCGTCACCCGACATCGAAAAAACCTGCTCAAGGGCATGACCGTCGACGACTCCATCGCCCTGGCGGTGAACACGTCGGGCCGGGCAGTGCTCTTCGCCGGCACGACGGTCTGCATCGCCATGCTTGGACTGATCTCACTCGGCGTCAGCTTCTTCTACGGAATGGCGATCGGGGTCGCGGTCGCGGTCAGCTTCACCATGGTCGCGTCGTTGACCCTGCTGCCGGCCCTACTTCGCTTCCTCGGGCTGAAGGTGCTGCCGCGCAAGCAGCGCGCGGCCGTCCGAGCCGGAACGTTCGTGCCCAGCGAGCGGGTCACCCTGTGGGCGCGCTGGTCGGAGATCGTGGCCAACCGCAAGGGCCTGCTCGGAGTCGTGGCCGCCGCGATCATCGTGCTCTTGGCCATCCCGTTTTTCAGCATCCGGCTCGGCCACGCCGACCAGGGCAACGACCCGGCGAGCACCACCACCCGCAAGGGCTACGACTTGATCGCCCAAGGCTTCGGCGTGGGTTATAACTCCACGCTGACCCTGGTGGTCAGCGGGCCCACCGCGCAGGCCACGGCGACCAAGGTGGCCGAGGCCGTCAAGACGGTGCCCGACGTCGACCCGGCCAGCGTGTTCGCGCTGCCCAAACCGCTCAACAGCACCCTCACCATCGTCAACATCAAGTCGACCACCGCGCCGCAGGACGTCAAAACGACGGACCTGGTCAACAACCTGCGCAAGCACGTGCTGCCGGGGCTGTACGCCGGCACCGGCGACCACGTCTACGTCTACGGTCAGACCGCGGTCTACACCGACTTCTCGCACGTGCTGGCCAGCAAGATGCCGTTGTTCATCGGCGCCGTCGTGCTGCTGTCCTTCCTGCTACTCATGCTGGCTTTCCGGAGTCTGCTCGTGCCGCTGACCGCGGCGGTGATGAACCTGTTCGCCGCCGGCGCCTCCTTCGGCGTCATCGTGGCGATCTTCCAGTGGGGCTGGGGAGCGGAAGCCTTGGGCATCGGCAAGGGCGGTCCGATCGAGGCGTTCGCGCCGGTGCTCTTCTTCGCCATCCTGTTCGGGCTCTCGATGGACTACCAAGTGTTCCTGGTCAGCCGGATGCACGAGGAGTGGATCCACACCGGCGACAACCGAAAGGCCATCTCGGTCGGCCAGGCCGAGACCGGCGGCATCATCACCGCCGCGGCCTTCATCATGATCGCCGTCTTCGGCGGCTTCATCCTCGGCGACAACCGAGTGGTCAAGCTGATCGGCATCGGGTTGGCCAGCGCCATCTTCATCGACGCGTTCATCCTGCGGACCATTCTCGTCCCGGCTCTGATGCACCTGTTCGGCAAGGCCAACTGGTACTTCCCGAAATGGCTGGACAAGATCACCCCGCAGGTCTCGGTCGAACCGCCGGAGCCGACCGACGAGCCCGATCACTCCGACCCGGAGCTCATCCGAACCTGATGAAGGCTCGAGGTCAGAAGTTCGTTCCGCCGTCGATGTTGATGAGGGCGCCGGTCAGGTAGCCGGCCCGGGGCGAGAGCAAGAAGGCAATGAGCTCGCCGACCTCGGCGGGCTGGCCGGGTCGCCCGAGCGCGATTTCCAGACCCCATTCCTCCACCATCACCTGCTCCAGCGCTCGCTCGTACGGAATGCCGCGGGTCTCGGCGGTGTGGGCCCGCAACTGCTGCAAGGCCGCCGTCTCGATCGCGCCGGGGCAGATGCAATTGGCGCGGACTCGGTTGACGCCGTAGGTCTTGGCGATCCCCTTGGTGAATGCCGCGACGGCGCTCTTCATCGCCGAGTAGGGCAACCGCGCGATCTCCGGCGAGCGAATCGAATAGGCCGCGGTGGTGACGATGGTCCCGCCGTTCACCGAAAGGTGCGGCAGCGCCGCCTGCACGGTCCGGGTGGTGCCGAGCAAGACATCGCGCAGGATCTCCAGCCAACGCTCGTCGGAGACGTCGAACGGCTCGTGCCCGATCAGGCCGGTCGTCACCGCGACTCCGTCCAGCCGGCCGAAACGAGCCAGGACGTCAGCCACCGCCGCCTCGGCCGCCCCCTCTTGGCCCACGTCGTAGCTCAGGCCCACCGCCGCCGCGGCGCCAGCTTCTAAGACCGTCTCGGCGGCGGCCGCCACTCGCTCGGCATCGCGACCGAGGACGACGACCGTGGCGCCGTCGGCGCCCAGCGCGGTCGCGCCCGCCAACCCCATACCCGAGGTGCCTCCGACGAGCAGGAACACCTTGTCGCTGACGAGCAGATCCATATTTCTCCTAAGGTCGATGGGGCCGAGCAAGACCGGTTCGGTCAGTCAGCCTAGAGCCGCCAGACAAAACAATGGCCCCGATCGCGACTATGCGCGATCAGGGCCACCGGCGAAGCGGGTCAGTTCTGGTGAGCGGCCTGATAGGACTCGACGATGTCGGCGGCGATGCGTCCGCGGTCGCTAATGGTTAGGCCATTCTCAACCGCCCAGGCGCGGATCGCTTTGAGGTCGAGGGAGCTCTTAACCGTGGCCCGCGACTTGGCGGTCTTCTTAACCGGCGCGCTCTTCGTCGGGGACCGACGGCTGCGCGAGGCGGGGCGCGAAGGACGAGCCGCGTCGATAAAAGGCTTGAGCGCCTTCTCGAATGCGGTGCGGTTCTTCTTCGACAAATCGATAATGTATTCTGTTCCCTCAATGGCGAAGGTAAGCGTGTCGGCTCCGCTGCTGCCGTCGAGGTCGTCGGTGATAATAGTCGTCAAGGCCATAGCGCTAATGGTCCGCACCGATGTCGGCTAAGTCAAATGATCGGCGATATTCATCGCTGAAAGCGGACTAATCTCTTCAGATCGGATTGCGCGCTTGGCGAAGTTCAGCCTCGCAATAGCTGGCGGGCCATCACCACTCGCTGGATCTGGTTAGTGCCCTCATAGATCTGCGTGATCTTCGCGTCCCGCATCATCCGCTCGACGGGGAAGTCGCGGGTGTAGCCATAGCCGCCGAGTAGCTGGACGGCGTCGGTCGTCACTTTCATCGCGGTGTCCGAGGCAAAGCACTTGGCCGCCGCGCCAAAGAACGACAGATCCGGATCGTCGCGCTCGGACTTGCAGGCCGCGACGTAGACCAATTGGCGGGCCGCTTCCAGCTGCATAGCCATATCAGCCAGCATGAACTGCAGACCCTGAAACTCAGCCAGCCGCTTACCGAACTGCGTGCGCTCCTGCACGTAGCCCAGCGCGAAGTCCAACGCGCCCTGGGCGATGCCGACCGCCTGAGCCCCGATCGTGATCCGAGTGTGATCCAAGGTCCGAAGGGCGATCTTCAAACCGTCGCCCGGCGCACCGATCATGCGAGATCGGAAGAGCA
>JAOPUY010000241.1 GCA_025963265.1 Frankiales bacterium
GCGATCCAAGCCACGGTCGACGCCGCCGACGAGGCGGGCTGGGAAGCCACCAGCGTCGGCCTGGCCAAGATCCTGGACTCAGCCGACATGCGCGAGGGCGTCGCTGCGTTCCTGGCCAAGCGGACGCCGAACTGGCCTGGGGCCTGACGTCACCAGCCGAGAGTGGGTTAGGGCTGACCGGGCCGCAACTGCACGAATAGGCATTCCGCGTCGGCGCAAACGACGTCGCCGTTCGTGATCTCGCCGGTGATGAAGAACTTTCGTCCCTCGTGCTTGACCAAGCGCGCTCGCAGCTGGAGGTCGGTGTCGATCGGCGTCACCGAGCGATAGTTCACGTGCAGGTAGGCCGTCCGGGCCAGCGCGCCCTCGACATTGCTCGAGAAGCGGCCCAGCAATTCGTCGAACACCAAGGAGATTGCGCCGCCGTGCGCGGCGCCGTTGCTTCCGAGGAAATAGCGGCCGAAGCGGACGGTGCCAGTGAACGAGGTGTCGGTGCGCTCGGTCTGATGGAACACCGGAGCCATCACCTGGCCTCGTCCGGGCAGGTCGATGCGGCGGGCGAACAACTGCTCCGATTCCGGGACGGCGGCGGCCTCGAGCTTCTCGCGCCAAGCCGCGATCGAGGCGGTCAGCTCGAGGATGTCCGCTTCCTCGGGGCGCGCCGCGGCCAGGGCGTTGAGGAAGCCGCGCGCCTCCTCGATGAGCTGCCCATAGGCCGCGCCGCCCTGCTCGGCCGGGTCGCCCACTAGCCGATGGCCTGGAACGCGTCTTTGACGCTGGTCGCGACCTCGAGGCTCAGCTGCGGGTCATCGGCCCGCACGGTGTTCGCCTCATAGCGAGTGATCACGTCGCCGAAGCGACGCACCAGCAGGCCGCCGATCGATGCGGGCTCACCGGACACCGCGAAGGCGTCGAGCACCTCGTCGTCGATCAGCGTGCCCATCCGCTGCCACCGATCGGGCTCTGACGTCCGCGACAGGTCGTGCAGCTCGTCGCCCAGCTCGCCCCACCCGTGCAACGCGAGCACCGGGCGGTAAGCCGGGGTCGAGGCGTAGAAGGCGATCTGCTGCTTCACCCGAGCGCGGGCGGCGGCGAGCTGCTCCTCCGTCCGACCGGTGACGACGAACGCCGAGGACACGATCTCGAAGTGCTCGGACAGGTCGCGGCCAGCCTCGCGACGGCCCTTCTCAATGCCCGGGATCGTCACCTCGCGCAGGTAGCGCTCGGTCGAGAAGCCGTGCACCAGCAGACCGTCGGCGACGGCCGCGGCCGCCGCCGTCATGTGCTCTCCGACGGCGGCGACTAGCACCTTCGGGGCCGGGTACTCCGAGGTCGGAGTGAACATCGGGGTCATCAGCGTGTGGGGGTAGAAATCGCCCTGGAAATCGAGCTTGTCGCCGGTCTCCCAGGCCGACCAAATCGCCCGCATCGCGGCGATGAACTCGGTCATGCGGGCGGCCGGATGGCTCCACGGCATGGAGAAGCGGCGCTCGATGTGCGGCTTGATCTGACTGCCGAGCCCAAGCAGCAGCCGACCCTGGCTGTATTCCTGGATCGCCCGTCCTTGCACCGCGAGGGTCATCGGCGAGCGGGCGAAGGCCACGATGATGTTGGTCAACAGCTCGACCCGGGTGGTGGCGCCCGCGGCGATCGTCAGATGCAGCAGTGGGTCCGACGTGAGCTCGGAGTAGGTGACGCCGTCGAAGCCGGCCTCTTCAGCCGCCCGGGCCAGGTCGGCCACACCGGCCAGCGCGTCATTCTTCACCGCGAGGGGAAGGTCGACCTTCACGAGAATCTCCTCAACTCCTAGTCCGGCGGGGCCGCTCGTCGAACCGTCGCCCGCGCAACGCCGCCGGCGGGGCCGCGCAGCGCTACACCGCGAGGTTAGTTGAGCCCTCGATCGAGCCGGCGCACAGGCCGATGAACGCCCCGAGCCGGGCCAGTCCGATCGGATCAGCCGGGAGATAGTCCGTGAGCCGGGGCGATCGGACGATCACGGCCGACCACATCGCCCGCGACACCGCGACGTTGACTCGATTGCGCGAAAGCAAGAAGTCCATCCCGCGGGGGACGTCGGCCGGCGCCGAGGCGGTCATCGACACAATCACCACGGGCGCCTCCTGACCCTGGAACTTGTCGACGCTGCCGACCCGCACGTCGGCCAGCCCAGCGGCGTCGAGTCGCCGGCGCAGCAGCGCGACCTGGGCGTTGTAGGGCGCGACGACCAAGATGTCGTGCTGCGCCAGGGGCCTGGGGCCCTGGCCGGTCTCCGGCGCCGACCACCCCCGGCCGAGCAATCGCTGGACTTCCGCGATCACGGCCAGCGCTTCCTCGGGCGACTCGACGGAGTTGTCCGCGTGGTCGACTTCGAGGACGCGGACGCCCGGTTCGACGCCGGCCAGCGAGCGAGCAGCGGTGACCACGTCTTGAGACCGCAGTCGATCCTCATAGGCCAGCCGCGAGACCGCTCGGGTCAGCTCGGGGTGCATCCGCCAGGTGCGCTCGAGGAAATAGCCGCGTTCCGCGGGCATCACCCGATGGCCGCCCATCGTCCAGGCCAACGCGGATGAGTCACAGGCCTCCGGGTGGGTGCCCTGGCTGACCTGCGGCAACTGCTGCGGGTCGCCCAGCAGCAACAGCCGATGCGCCGCGGTGGAGACGGCGACGGTGTTAGCCAGGCTGAATTGACCGGCCTCGTCGATGACTAGCAGGTCGAGGCTGGCCGGAGCGACCCGCTTGAGATTGGTGAAGTCCCAGGCCGTCCCGCCGATGACGCAGCCCGCACCGCCGGTGGCGACGAAGTCCAGCAAAGCGGCATCTTTGTCGCCTAACCCCGTCCACAGCGGCGGCGACATCGCCGGGGGCTCGCCGCGTTTCCCGATCTGGGTGGCCGGCACCCCGGCCCGCGCGATCGCGCCGAGCATGTTCTCGATGACCTTGTGCGACTGAGCCACCACTCCCACCCGCCAGCCGCTCGCTACCAGAGCGGCGACGACATGCGAGCCGACGTAGGTCTTCCCGCTGCCGGGCGGTCCCTGCACGGCCAGGTAGGAGCGGTCTAACGCCCGGATGGCGCTGGCCACGGCCGCGACGTAGTCGGAATCCGTGACGGCGGGAAGCTCAGCGGCTTCGTCACCGAGCGGGGGCAGGCAGGCCAGCAGGCGCAGCGCGGACTGGCCGGACAAAGCCTGCCGGGCCGTCTGGCCGGACTCCAGCCCGGCGAGCACGCCCTCAGCCAGCTCGGTGATCGCCCGTTGCTGATTCGCCGTCGGCACCGGCGGCCCCGGAGCCAACGCCATCGGCCGCTCCGGCCAGGGCTCGGCCGCGCTCGGGCCCACCTCGAGCATGATCAGCTCGTCCCGTCCAAGCTCGTCGACGCCGCGGGCCAGGATCTCGACGTTCTTGCTCACCCCACGATGGCCCGGTTCGGCTGACAGCCCGACGGGCACGCTGGCGGCGTCATAGAGCGCGTAGACCTTGTCGCCCGGGCCGAGCTGCGAGCCGACTCCGAGGCGCCCGCTCAACCGCACGGTGCGCCGGAAGCTGCGTTGGCGGCCCTCCTTGGACCAGGCGACGAGCACCTCGGCCGCCTCGACTCCCAGCACGTCGCCCGTGTCGGCCCACTCGTCCACGGGGTTGATCAGGCGGTCGAAGTGAGCCCACCAGAAGGGCTTGTCCTCGCGGCGGTGATAGCCCAGGGACGCCGCGAGCAGGGCAACGGCCTGCTGCTCGGAGGTGCGGGCCTCTCGGGCCGGATGGCCCACTGCGGCGAGTAACGCCTCGGCCAGCCACTCTCGGTGATCGGTGTCATCGGCCCCGTTGGCCGCGGACTCAGCCGGGGAGCCGGCAAGCGTCACATCGTGCTCGGCGGCCCGCTCGAGCAGCCAATCCCGCAGCCGGTAGGTCGAGAGGCAGTCGTAGTTGTTGTAGTCGGCAATGCCGTCGAGAACCTTGGCGGCGGGCTCGACGGCGCCGGAGTCGCGCAGATCGCAGTACTCGGCGTAGGCGACGATCGAATCGGCGGCGTTCTTCACGTCGCTTTCCCGCAGTTCCGCGCCCATGTAGAGCGGCTCGAGCTTCTTGAGGCTGTAGGACGGCTGCGACACCCGGATGGCGTTGCGCACCACGGCGTAGAGGTCGACCAGCACGCCGGCGCGCAGCAACTCGTCGACGACGTCCTCGCCGACACCGTGCCGACCGGCCAGCCGCAGCAAGGCGCTCTTCTCATAGGGCGCGTAGTGGTAGATGTGCAGATTCGGGTGGATCGCCCGCCGCTTCACCACGTAGTCGAGGAAGTCGATCAGCGCCTGCCGCTCCTGCTCGCGGTCGTGCGCCCAGAAGGCTCGAAACCGGGGAGCTCCGCCGGCCCGTGCCGGGCGGTCCAAATCGCCGTCGGAGTCGCCGGCCGAGTCGCTGTCGGCGTCTCCGTCGGCCTCGACCACGCCGAACAGGTACTCAAGGCCGCTGACCGAGGCGTCGGCGCCGACCCAGAGCGGGTCGCCCTCGAAGTCGAAGAAGATGTCCCCCGGATCGGGCGCGGGCAAGACGGCGAGTGCGGTGGGCGTGTGCACCTCGAACAGCACCTGAGCACTCGGCCTCGTCCGCACCGAAGGCTCAGTCGCAGGCGCAACCGCCGGCGGATCTTGACGCACCTGCAGGGCCGCCTGCGCGCGGAGCGTCGTCAGCGTGCGCGACCGAACGCCGGCCACGGCCTCCGACGAGGTCGCGAGCTGGTCGATGGTCTCGATCCCAGCCTCGCGCAGCAGCCGGCGCTGGCTGATCCGGAGGTTGGCCACCATGAGCAGGTCACGGTGCTCGCGCACCTGCTGCTGGCAGACCTCGCAGCGGCCGCAGGCCAGGAATCGTTCGTCGTTCCAGCGGACGATGTCACGATCGGCCACGTGGACGTCGAGGATCTGCTCGAGCCGGGCCCGACGCTCGCGGTAGACGGGCCGCAGGTCGACCAGGTCGTGGCTGCTGGTCTGGCCGTCGCCGAGCAGTAGATGCACTTGGGAGTCCACCCGGCCGCCGAGGGCCGCGACCTCGTCGGCGTAACTGGCCAGCTGCAGCAACGCGCCGACCTTGGCGTGCCGGGCGAGCTTGGTGTCATAGACCGCCCAGCTCGGCCGTTGATCGGCCGCATTGGCCGCCCCGCCCGTCGCGGGCGTGCGGACTAAGAAGTCGGCGAACCCGCTGAATCGGCCCCGGACCAGCGCGGCCTGGTAGATGACGTCGGCCCCCGAGCGCAACGCCCCACGGGTCTGCTCGGCGGCGCTGGCCAGTGACTCGGCGGAGCTTCGAGTCGGCCGGCCGACGAGGAACACGCCCGTCCCGGCCTCGGCGTCATAGCGGCCGAACCGCTCGGTGAATCGCTCGAGCGCGCGCGCCTCGTGCACCGCCCCCAGGGCGGCCGTGCGGGCCAGCATCGGATCCTCGTCGCTGGCCACCGGCTCGGCGCGCCCGAGCAGGACGTCGAGTTGGCGCAGCAGGGCGAACTCGCAACTGATCGCGGCCGTGAGATCCGACGGGCTGAACATGACGCCCTGTCCGTTGAGGTACATCCCGCCGCCTTCCCTGTTAGTTGCGCTCTGGGATCGACGATAGGCCCGGGCGCCGACACTTTCGGGCAGCAGCGCGGCCGCGGCCACAAGCATCCACCTGGACGAATCTGAGCGGCGAAACCGCCGCTGAGCTCACAAAATCGGCCATCTGGACGAGTTTGACGGGGTTTTCGCGGAAGCAGCGGTCACAATCATCCAGGTGGACGATTTTGTGCGGCAGCTCGATGCTCGCCTGCGGCAGCTCGACTATTTGCACGGGAGGTGAACAGCGGCGTGCTACATCTCTCACAGCCGGGTAACTGCGGTTGAACATCGGCCTGGCATGCTCGTCTCGTGTCACACCCACACCAGAGCGTCCGAGCGGTCGGCGGCCTCGGCGCTCCACGGGATCACTCTGCGGACTGCGGCCACTCATGACGATCATGCGACGACCGACGCGACGCAGCCCCACCGCGTCCGTCCGGCAGTGGGCCGGGCGCAAGCTGATGACGACCTCGGTGGGCAAGCGCTCCGGCATCTTCGGCATCACGGTCATGCCGAAAAAGCTGACGATGCCGCTGCAGCGGGACGAACTCGACCCGCTGCCGGCGCTCACCGCGATGCGCAAGACCGAGCCGATGACCAAGCTGAGCCGGGTCTGGGGCATGAACGTGTGGCTCGTGACCGGCTACGAGCAGGCCCGAGTCGTCCTGAACGACACCACGTCCTACAGCACCGACATCCGGGCGCTGATCGGCGCCGGGGCCGAGCCCATCGGCGGCCTGGGCTTCACCGACCCGCCCGATCACACCCGGCTCCGCAAGATCCTCACCCCCGAGTTCACCATGCGCCGGCTGTCCGCCCTGCTGCCGCGGATCGAGCAGATCGTCGCCGACCGGCTGGACGCCCTGGAGGCCGGCGGCAACGTGGCCGATCTGGTGCCGGAATTCGCGTTCCCGATCCCGTTCCTGATGATCTGCGACCTGCTCGGGCTGCCCGATGAGGAGCGCGAGCGCTTCCGCAGCCTCGGCCACGCGCGTTTCGACGTCAACGGCGGCGGGGCGGGCACCTTCGGCGCGGTCTCGCAGTCGCGCGAGTTCCTGCTCGAGGCGGTCCGCAAGCAGCGGGCCAACCCCGACCCCGATCCCCACGGCCTGATCGGCTCGATCCTGCGCGACCACGGCGCTGAGATCGACGACTTGGAGCTGGCCGGGCTGGCCGACGGGGTCTTCACCGGCGGCTACGAGACCTCAGCCAGCATGCTCGCGCTGGGCACCCTCGCGCTGCTGCGCGACCCAGCC
>JAOPUY010000278.1 GCA_025963265.1 Frankiales bacterium
GTGCTGCTCAGCGCCGGTCACGGCAATCTTTGCGAAGATGGGGAAACGAACGGCGTAAGTCGCCTGGCAGAACTCCAAGATCTCGTCATTCGTCCCGGGCTCCTGACCGCGGAAGTCGTTAGCCGGAAACCCCAAGACCTCGAAACCTTGATCGTGGTAGCTCTCATACATCGATTCCAGGCCCTCGTACTGCGGCGTCAACCCGCACTTGGACGCCACGTTGACCACCAGGAGAACCTTGCCGGAGTAATCGGCCAGCGAGGCTGGCTCGCCGCTGATGGTCTCGATCGGGATGGATTGAATTGCGGTCACGGGGCGCTCCCTCGTCCGGATAATCCTTGGCTTGGACTATAGCGCGGTCTCCCCCGACCAATCCGTCCGCGCATCACGGTGTCCCCCCGCGCTTGGCCGCATCGCGCCGCTGCGTGGACCGCCGGGTATCACGGGCATGCGCCCGGCCTCCTGAAGAGCGACCACTCATCCCTTCGCTCAGGAGAGTCCCCATGAACGGCATCCGCATTCGCGCCCTCGGGCTGATCGGCACGGGCATCCTCGCCGCACTGACCTCAGTGGCCGTGGCGCCGCACGCCGGCGCCGCCACCCCGGCCTGCGGCAACTCCGCGCTGACAATTACCCACACCCCGACCCAGGGCACCACCGGGCACGGCTCGTTCGTCCTGCTCTACCGCAACGCCAGCGCCGCCACCTGCAGCATCTACGGCTACCCCGGCCTGGACGCGCTCAACTCCACCGGTCACGTGCTCGCCCACGCCACCCGGACCTTGCACGGCTTCGCCGGCGGGGTCACCACCGAGACCACGGCTGTGCTCGCGCCCGGCTACTACGCGTCGGCCACCGTCGAGTGGATGAACTTCAACCCGGTCACCAGCGGCGCCTGCGCGTTCTCGACGTCGGTGGCGACCACGCCGGCCAACACCACCCACACCGTCCGGTTCCCGCTGGCGGTCAGCGTCTGCTCGCTGCAGGTGCACCCGACCGTCGCCGGCACCTCCGGCAACGACGCATTCGCGCGGGCCCAGGCCGACTGGCTGCACGGCGCCACCGTCGACTCCGCCAGCCACAACCTCGTCTGGACCGCCGCGGTCAACCACCTCAAGGCCGCCGGTTCGGCCTACGCCACCCAGATCGCCCTGCTCAAGCAGCTGATGTCGATCCCCGAAACCAGCCTGACTCCGGCCCAGATCGCCACCGCCAGCAAGGACCTCAAGGCGCTCGACGTCTTCTTCGGTACCGTCGGCCTCTACAGCTGAGCGGCACTCCGGAGCAGGAGGTAACGCGGTGACGGCGGAAGGTGACAACGGAGATCCACAGGTTCAGCGAGCCGGGGTCACCAGACGCCCGGGATGATCCTCCGGCGAACCCGACGGCGGTACGCCAGGTACTCCCCGTTGTTCGTGAGCAGGCGCTCTTCAGCCAGGGCCCGGCCGCCGTTGCAGAGTGTCCCCACCACCAGGACGGCCGCGTTGCGCACGGACAGGCTTTGCAACAGGTAGCCCGAGTCGAGCAGCAGATACGCCGCGTACATCGGGTGTCGAACGACGGTGTACGGACCCCGCGTCACCACCCCCCGATCCGCAGCGGCGAAGCCGAAGGAGCGCCCAAGGGTCAGAATGCCGGTCACCGCGATCGCGACGCCGACCAGCTGCAATACGACGCCGGTCCAGATCCCCCACCCCGGATGTTCGCCCTCCGGCCGGAAGAGGACGCCGATGAACGTTCCGGCGAACGCGAGTAGCCAGTCACCCGGGCGGCGGGTCACCACTCGAGCCGGCCGCCGGATCAGATAGGCGAGGGCCACGAACGTCTGTTGGGCAAAGAACACGATGCCGATCAGGCGATGCGTCTGAAGATAGAAGTGCAAGAACGAGTAGGAGAAGACCGCGGCGCTAGCCGCTCCGACGAGGTTGGCGCACACCCTGACGACCCGCTGGGCGCGGGGTGTTGGGGAAAGGGCCGTAGTGATCGTCATGATGACGTCGACCTAAGCCCTCGTTGTATGCGCGAGAACGCCCTTCACTGAGTCGGCCTTTCTCCCCCGGTCGAGCCGACGGGCGACCAAGTCGTCGGCGCTGAATCGCCCGGCGCCGATAAGCGCCACCGCGAGGGCCATGACGGCCAAGGCCAAGTTGAGCTGGTAGCCGGGCGGGGCGTTCGCCGAGTTGATTCCGGTGGCCCACGTGACGGTGATCATCGCCATCACCATGTCGACGAACAGAGCCACGCCGGCGAGGCGAGTGAACAGGCCAAGCGCCACCGCGATTCCACCGCCGAACTCGATCACCCCGGCCGCGACGGCGAAAAACGCTCCGGGTCGAAGGTGCGCCGAGTGCGCCATGTAGAGCGAAGTCTGATGAAGACCGTGCGGCCCGGCGCCCGGGAACGATCCGAACAGCTTGGCCGCGCCGTAGTAGATGAAGATCCAGGCGAGGGCGATCCGCACGACCGCGAGCGCGACGTCCACCGCTAGCCCGGCCGATGTCGTCCCGAACAGGATGCGTAACCACTCCTTGGAGCGGCGCGGGGGCGCCGTCCCGTTCATGACGCCGCCACCCGCTGCTCGCTCGTCGCAGTCGCCATCGCCGAGCTCGATTCCGGCGAGCGGATCGGCGATGCCGCCTCGTAATCGGAGGGCCGAGACCGCGGGGACTCCCGGACGGAGGCAAGCGCCACGGGTTCGCGCAGCGGGCGAAACGGCCCGAGGAGTTGCGCGGCCAGCACGGTGAGGTGATGCGGACGCGGTCCCTGTTGCTCGACGCGAAGGGGTCGTTGCGGCAGCCCCGTGTCGGCCCTGATCGTCTCTGCCGTGGGGAACACCGCGCGGTGGGAGAGCTGGTCCCAGATCGTCAGCGTGAAACCGAGGTTAACGTCTTGGGGACCGCGCAATCGGTGATGGATTCGGTGGAAGTTAGGGCTGACGAACACCCGTTCCAACGGTC
>JAOPUY010000290.1 GCA_025963265.1 Frankiales bacterium
CAGCAGCACGGCGAGCACGGAGAACACCGACCCCACGGCGCTGTCGAGGTAGCGCACGGGCTGGGATTTCACCTTTGAGCGAATCCGGCTGGCGATGGTCACCGCGACGAGCTGGCCGACGGTGGCGAACAGCAGCACGCAGACGATGGCGACCGGGACCTGGGCCGAACCGTGGGAGATGCTGCGCCCCAACGGCCGCGCCAGTTGCGCGCCCACGGCCGCGCCACCGAAGAAGCCGGCGAAGGACAGCCCGCCGACGACGGCGCCGTTACGGAACCCGCCGACGGCGTAGACGAACGCGACGAACAGCAGGATGAGGTCCAGAACGTCGGGTTTCATCGATGGCGAGGTACGGTCCGGGCCGGCGCTGGCTTAGTTCGGAAGAACGACGAGGGTGCCCGTCTGGCCTTGGACGACGTGGATCGTGCAGACGAATTGATACCGGCCCGGGGCGGGGGCGATGAACTCGGCGGTGTTCGTCTGGCCGGACTGGGTCAGCGGCACGAAATCGGCGGGGAAGCCCTGCAACTGCCAGTCGTGCGGGGCCCCGCCGGTGGGCAGATGCTTGAGCGTGATGCGCACCTTGCCGGGGTGAACGGTGATCACATCGGGCGTGAAGCGGTACTTGTTGTCGGTGGTGATGACGACATTTTGGACACCGTCGGTGACCGTGGCCGAGTAGCTGACGTTGCTCTGCGGCTCGCGGTTGATCGCCGATTGACTCTGGCAGCCGGCAAGCAGCAGGACCGACAAGCTGGTCGCCGCGCCCGCGACCAGAGCGGTACGCAGCCGGAGGTTCACCTGCCGGAGGCTACCCGTCCCGGTTAGGAGCCCTCGGCGGTGGGCAGTCGGTTGTCGACTCGCTCCGCTCGTCCCTCGGTCGATGCTCACTCGCTGGTGCCGTCAACTCGCTCCGCTCCTCCCTCGTCCCTCGGTCGATGCTCACCCGCCTAAATCGGTTCGTCGAAGGGCTCGACCACCGGTTCGGGCGCGGCCCGGACGATGTCGACGTTCCAGGGCCGGGCCCACCCGGCCAGCGCCAGCAACCGGTCGATCAGGCCGGCGGTGAAGCCCCAAATGAACATTCCCTGGGACTCGAAGCCGGGGCTGAGCAGGCCGGAGGAGTGGCTGACCGTGAAGCGGTTGGCCGGATCGAGGAGCTCGGGCACCGGCGCGGAGAAGACTCCGGCCACCTCACCCGGGTCCATCACCCCGACTTCGTGCGGCTCGCGCCAACTGGCCAGCACCGGAGTGACCACGAATGAGGAGATCGGCAGGTAGACCGGGGCCAGCTCGGTGAGCACGTCGACCGATTCGGGGCGGAGCCCGACCTCCTCGGAGGCCTCTCGGAGCGCGGTCTCGGTGGCATCGGCGTCACCCGGGTCGGCGGCGCCGCCGGGAAAGGCGACCTGGCCGGCGTGCGCGCGCAGCTTGGCCGCCCGCAGCAGGAGCAGCAACTGGCCGTCGGCGAGTTCACCGCTGGGCGAGGAGAAGAGCATCAGGACCGCCGAGTGGCGCCCGCTGCCGTCGGCCGGCGGCGTGAACCGGGACAGCTGGCGGGCCGAGGCCGATGCCGCGGCGGTGGCCAGCGGCTGCAACCACTGCGCGCTCGGGCTCACCCGGTCAGCTCGGGGTTGGTCTGCGACGGGCTCTTGACCAGCTTCGCCGCGGCGACCGGGTCCATCTCGCCGATGCCGGCTGAGGGGCACAGCCGCGCGATCGGGCAGACCCCGCAAGCGGGGCGCCGAGCATGGCACAGGCGACGGCCGTGCCAGATGACGCGGTGCGAGAGGATCGTCCACTCCTTGCGAGGAATCAGGACCGCGACGTCGGCTTCCACCTTGACCGGGTCGGTGTTCTCGGTCCACCGCCACCGCTCGGAAAGCCGCAGGAAATGGGTGTCGACGGTGATACCGGGAATGCCAAAGGCGTTGCCCAGCACGACGTTCGCGGTCTTGCGGCCGAAGCCCGGCAGGGTGACCAGCTCGGCCAGCGTCGCGGGCACCTCGCCGCCGAAGCGCTCGGTCAGCTGCTGGCCGAGCTTGATCAGGCTGTTGGACTTGGCGCGGAAGAACCCGGTCGCGTGGATCATCTCCTCCAGCTCCTCCCGCACGGCGCCGGCGTAGGCGGCGGCGTCGGGGTACTTGGCGAACAGCGCCGGGGTCACCTCGTTGACCTTCTTGTCGGTGCACTGGGCCGACAAGATGGTGGCGACCGAGAGCTCGAGCGGGCTGGTGAAGTCGAGCTCGCAGTGGGCGTGCGGGTAGCGCACGGCCAGTTCGGCGTTGATCTTGCGGGCGCGCCGGGTCAGGGCAAGCGAGGTCTCGATGTGCTGTTGCTGGGCCACCGAATCAGTTTATGGCTCGGCTCCGACACCCACGGGCCTCGGCCATGCGGTGAACCGGGCGGACTAGGGCACAATGGAGACACCATGATCGGATTTCTGGTGTTGCTGTTTCCCTTCGTCCTGATGGCGTTCATGCTCGGCATGGAGCGCATCGAGAAGCCGCTGACTCGCAGCGCGGTCGAGCGCGACGTCGAGAACTTCCTGGACAACGCCAATTCCGAGGAGCTGGCCACCTTCGTCGCCGAAGGCACGGACTCGGCCCTACGGCGCTTCAGATTGCGTTTGCGACTGCCCAGAACCCCACGCAGAAACCGCGAACGCTAATCTTCTTGTTTGTCGGCGCCGATTCTAGGAATGAGGAGTAGTGGGCTAGTTGTGAGTCAGTCGTAACAATCTGCCTCCGACACCCTTAGAATCCGCCCCTAGGGCAGTGCACTATCGCAAGACCTTTATGCAGTTGATGGACTAACGAAGGAGCTGGCGTGGACGAGGTGCTACGCAGGGCCGGGCTGTTCCAGGGGGTGGACCCTGCCGACGTGGAGGCTTTGGGCAGCCAGTTCGATATCTTCGACGCGCCGCGCGGCACCACGCTGTTCAATGAGGGCGAGCCTGGCGACAGCCTCTACATAGTCCTGTCCGGCAAGGTCAAGCTGGGCCGCAAGTCCTCCGACGGCCGCGAGAACCTGGTCGCCGTGATGGGCCCGGCCGACCAGTTCGGCGAGCTGTCACTCTTCGACCCGGGACCGCGCACCGCGACCGCGGTCGTGGTCACCGACGCCCGGGTGGCCCGGCTGCCGAAGTCAGCGCTCACCCAGTGGGTCATCGACCGTCCGCAGATCGGCCTGCAGCTGTTGCGGGTGGTGGCCCGACGGCTCCGGCGCACCAACACCATGCTGGCCGACCTGATCTTCGTCGACGTCCCCGGCCGGGTGGCCAAGCAGTTGCTGCAGCGGGCCCAGCGGTTCGGTTCAGTCGACGGCGGCCAGTTGCGCGTCACTCACGACCTGAC
>JAOPUY010000304.1 GCA_025963265.1 Frankiales bacterium
GCGCCTGCTGGTGCTCGAGGTAGGCCCGCAGTTCGGCCGCGACGATGGTGGTCGCCGCCTCGATCTCGGCGTCGCTGACCATCGCGCCGGAGGAGCGCAGCACTTCCAGGTCGATGTAGTGCAGGTCGGGCATGAAGGCGACGGCCGGGTCGACGTCGCGCGGGAGCGCCAGGTCGAGGACCACCAGCGGCCGCCCGTCGCGCGGCGCCACGTCAGTCGCCTCGACGACCAAGCCGGTCGCCCCGGTCGAGGAGATCAGGATGTCGGCTTCGGCGATTTCCGCGGCCACCGCGTCCAACGGCGCCGCGCGGCCACCGAGGATGCCGGCCAGCCGCTCGGCCCGCTCCATGCTGCGGTTGAGGACCACCACGTCGAGGTCGCCGCCGCCGACCAGGCGCTGCAAGGTGGCCCCGGCCAGCGCCCCCATCGAACCGGCGCCGACGATCACGATTCGCTTGCCGGACAGGATCTCGGCCGCATGCTGCGCTGGCTCGTCGTCGAAGACGCACCCGTCAGCGGTCGCGAAGGCCTCCACCGCGTGGTTCAACGCCACCGAGACGACCGAGGCCCCCGCGCGGTCGATGCCGGTCTCGGAGTGCACCCGCTTGCCCACCCGCAGCGCGGTCTGGCTGGCCTCATGCAGCACCCGGCCCACGGTGCTGGCGTCGGTTCCGACGGCGTACGCCGTGCGCAGTTGGCCCAGGATCTGTGATTCGCCGACGACCATCGAGTCCAGTCCGGAGGCCACCCGGAGCAGGTGGTCGGCCGCGGCCTCGGCGAAATGGACGTAAAGGTGCTCGCCCAGCTCGTTGACGCCCATGCCACTGAGGCGAGCCAGCACGGCCGAGATGTCGACCACGCCGGGGTGGAAGCGGGCGACGTCGGCGTAGACCTCGATGCGGTTGCAGGTGGACAACGCCATGACCTCGGAGATCGACTCGCTGCGGTGCAGCTCGTCCAGCACCTTCATCATCGCGTCGGCCGGAATGCTCACCCGTTCTAGCACCGGCACCGGTGCCGTGTGATGAGAGAGGCCGACGACTAGCAGGCTCATTTGGCGGCCGCCATCGAGACGCTCGCGTCGCCCGAACCCGGGCGGAAAGGCTGCTCGTCGGAGAACCTGGCCTGAGCGTCCTCGGCCCGAGCCGACTTGCGGCTGTCGTGGAAACTGAGGATCTGCATTTCAGCCGCCAGGTCGACCTTGCGGACGTCGACGTGCGCCGGCACCGCCAGCACGACGGGGGCGAAGTTGAGGATCGAGGTGACCCCGGCCGCGACCAACCGGTTGCAGACGTCCTGCGCGCCGGCCGCCGGGACGGCGATCACCGCGATGGCGACGCGCTCAGCCCGCACCACCTGCTCCAGGAGATCGACGTGCAGCACCCGCAGACCGCGCAACTGGCTGCCGACGACGGCTGGGTCGGCGTCGAACAGGGCCGCGATCTGGAAGCCACGGGTGGCGAATCCGGCGTAGCCGGCCAGCGCCTGGCCGAGGTGGCCGACCCCGATCAGGGCGACTGCGCGGTCCTCGTTGAGACCCAAGGTGGCCCGGATCTGCTCCAGCAACAGCGCGACGTCGTAACCGACGCCCCGCACGCCGTAAGAGCCGAGGTAGGAGAGGTCTTTGCGCAACTTGGCCGAGTTGACCCCGGCTGCCGCTGCCAGCGACTCGGAGGAGACGGTCGCGATACCGGTCTCGACCAGGCCGGACAGGGCACGCAGGTACACCGCCAGCCGAGCCACCGTCGCGTCCGGGATCGGACGCTCGGCACCGGCGGCCGAACGCTGGTCAGCATTGACGCCGACCGCGTCCAGCTGGTCGTCCTGCGCGGTCATGAGCTCCTCTAACAACCGGTCGGCGCACCCGAGATGCAGGCCATCGCAGCGCTACTCGACCGGTGTGGTATTGGGGTGTAACGGAGAGGAACCTACGCCCTTGTGAAGGCATTCACAAAATCGATATCCGGTGTGGTAGAGCGCCCGGCTGAGCTCGCGCCTCACTTGCCGATCGCCTGCCGGAAGCGCGCTTCCTCCAACTGCCAGTAGCCGTGTTCGGCTCCGTCGATCAAGATCACCGGCACTCGGTCGGAATACTCGTTAGCCAGCTCGCGCGAGGAGTCCACGTCGACCAGCTCCAGCGGGAATCCGAGCTCGAGGGCCAACCGGGCCAGCGACTCCTCAGCGGTCTCGCACAGGTGGCAGCCTTGGCGGGTGATCAGGGTGACCTCGTGGTCGCGGGAGGGCATGAGCTCAGTCTGGCAGCAGGTGCCGGCGAGCGCTGCCATCACCTAAACGGAGACATCAATCACGCAAAGTAGTCGTCATTCGCGAGGTTTATCGGTACGGTCCGAACAGGAACTATGTCGTCGATTGCCGGGAAAGCAGTTGGATGATCATCGACAAGCCGACCCACGAGGCCCGGGTGCCCGCGCTCGCCGGGCCGCACCGGCCGGACCCCGTCCCTGAGCAAGGGGCCAGTGACGCGGGACCGGTCGACGTCGAGCACGCCCAGAGCTGGTCGCTCGTGCGAGCCGCTCAGGCCGGTGACGCCGACGCGTTCGCTGCGCTGTATGACCGCTATGTGCCAGTGGTGTTCCGCTTCATCAGCTATCGGGTCAAAGACCGCGCGCTGGCCGAGGATTTCACCTCCGAGACGTTTCTACGAGCTCTGCGGCGCTTCTCCGAACTCAACTACCAGGGCCGCGACATCGGCGCCTGGTTCATCACGATCGCCCGCAACATCGTGCTGGACCACGTCAAGTCCGCGCGTTTCCGCCTCGAGGTCAGCGCCGGCGACGTCGCGCCCTTCGCCCCGCCGTCACGCGACGCGACAGGCAGCCCAGAACTGGCCGTCCTGACCACGTTGGCCAACGAGCGGCTCATGCTGGCGATCAACGCCTTGAACGCCGAGCAGCGCGAGTGCGTCGTCCTGAGATTCCTCAACGAGCTGTCGGTGGCGGAGACGGCAGAAGTGATGGGCAAGAACAGCGGCGCGATCAAGGCGTTGCAGCATCGGGCGCTCAAGCGGCTGACGGCGTTGCTGGGAGATGAGCAGCTGTGAATCGCGCTCCCTGGGCCCGCCCAGTATCCGACGCCGGCATATCCGAAGTCGGCATCGTCTCGTTGCACCCTCTGACGGTGGCGCCGACACAGCGGGCGACACCTCGGACGGGGTCGGGGCGGTGGCAGCGATGGTGACTGGACGTTTCTCGCCTCGCTCCCCCGCGCGGTCGCGGCCCGAGCAGTCCTACCGCGAGGGTCAGGTGATCACCCGGCTGCGCGAGCTGCCACCCGGTCCGGACCCCGATCCGGCCTTCGTCGCCACGCTCCGGGCTCAATTGCTGCAAGCGGCGCAGCTGCAGGCCGCGGAGCGAGCCAGCGCCGAGGTCGAGCCGGCCCGTCGGTTGATTCGCCCGGACCGTCCGATTCCGGCGCGCCGCCCGGTCCGCCGTCCGGTCCGCGGTCCAAGCTTCGCGCTGGCTGCGGCCGCCCTCGTGCTGGCCGTGCTCACCGGTCTGGCCCTGTCGATTGCCGGCAGCCGATCCACCGGCGACTCGCGCTATCACCTGCAGCTGGCCGGCGACCGCCTCGAACTCGCCTTCACCGGCGCCGACGTGGACAAGGGCTACGCCTATCTGGCGTTGGCCAGCGAGCGCACGACCGCGGCGACCCGCGCGAGCCCGGGCTCGGGCCAGTCGCTGAGCGGCCGTCAAGCCAGCCTGCTCACCGAGACGCTGGTGAGCACCGACCAGGACACCCGCACCGGCATGCGCTACCTCGGCGTGGCGACGAGCGAGGCCCGGTCGGCCGCGCCGCTACGGCAGCTCGGGCCCTGGATCGACGGCCAGCGCAGCCTGCTCGCGCAACTGCACGCCCGGCTGCCGAGCGGCGCGCTGCAGGCCCGGGCCGCGGTTTCAAGTCTGCTGCTGGACCGGGTGAGTCAACGTTTCGGCGCGCTCAGCCAGCTCGCCGGCTGCGCGTGCCTGGCCACGTCGGGGACGGACGACCTCGGGCCGATCCCCTGCTCGCCCTGTGACCCGAGTCCCGCGCCCGGCGGCGCTGTGGTGACCGGAGCTCCGAGCAGCACGCCGTCCCCGGGGGGCGTCCACACCGGGTCAGCCGCGCCGTCCAGCGCACCGTCCGTCGGGTCGGTCCCGGGATCGAACTCCGCTAGCGCACCCGGCCCGCGACCGACGAACGGCGTGTCGATCGCCCCGGGCACCGGCGGCATCTCGGTCGGGGTCCCGGGCGCCGGCATCTCGGTCGGCGCGCCGGCGACGAGCGCAGC
>JAOPUY010000327.1 GCA_025963265.1 Frankiales bacterium
GACCGTGGTCCGCGCGCGGCGGCGGGAACCCGAGTTGATCGAACGGTCAGTGGGGCGAACCGACCTCCGCCGGTTCGCCCCACAACCGCCAACAATTGACTACTGCCCGGTACTGCTAGTTGATCTGGTTGATGTTCCCCAGACCGGTGATGACGCCCGCTTTCTGCTGGAACAGGTTGACGACCAGCGAGGTGGTCGCCAATTCGCCGTCGGCCTGGAACTTGATATCGGTGGTGATTCCGGTGAAGTCCTCGGCGTTCAGCGCGGTCAGCACGCTGGTCCGAGTCGCCGGTGCGCTGGCCGCTGCCTTGGAGATGGAGTCCATCAGCAAGTTGGCCGCGTCGTAGGCCTCAGGTGAGTACGTCGACGGCGCGGTCTTGAACGCCGTCTGGTACGCCGCGGCGAAGGCCTTGGCCGGAGCCGCGGTCGTCGCGTCCTGGCAACCACAGGTGAAGTACCAGCCGTTGCCGGCCGTGCCCGCGCCGGTGGTGAAGACGGAGGACTTGCCACCGTTGCCCGTCACCGTGCGGCCCTTGAAGCCTGCGGCGACCAAAGCCTTGGCCAACAAGGCCGCCTGGGCGTCGTAGCCGCCGTAGAAGATGGCGTCGGCGCCCGAGGCCTTCACCGTGGCCGCGATCGGGTTGTAGTTCTTCGTCGTGGTGCCGTCCACGCCGCCGGTGACGACGGCGACGCCCTTCGTCTTGAGCTCGCTGGCCATCGTGCCGGCCACGCCGGCGCCGTAGGTGCTGAGGTCGGACAGGACGAACACCTTCTTGGCTCCGGTCCGCGCCAACCAGTCAGCGCCTTGGGAGCCCTCGACGTTGTCGTTGGGGATGATGCGGTGCCAGCACTTGTTGCCCTGCGTCTGCAGCAGCGCGTTACTGGCTGAGGCCGTCACGGTCGGCACGGGTGGCGTCGCCGAGCAGAACTGCGGGTTGACCGCCTTGCTCTCGCCCGAGAACGCGGGGCCGATGACCGCGACCACCGAGGGATCGGAGATCAGCGCAGTCGCGGCCGCGGGCGCCTTGGCCGGGTCGCCCTCGCTGTCCTGCGGGTCCAGGGTGATCTTGAAGTTGTATTTCCCAGCTGCGTTGGCCTGGTCGATCGCCAACTGGGCCCCGTTGCGCTCGTTGATGCCGAGCTGGGCGTTCGGCCCGGACAGGGCGCCGATGAAGCCGATCTTGTACGTCTGGCTCGTGCCGCCGGCGCTGCTAGAACTGGCGCCGAGGCCGCCTGAGCCGGAGCTCTTGCTGCTCGAGCAGCCCGCGAGCACGAGCGCTCCGGCCGTGACAAGCACCGCGACCGTGGTCAGTGATTGATTACGCACTAACAGGACCTCCCCTGGTTCTCGGCGTTCGACGTGAACGGCCGGCCTATCGCATCGTGGACTTGCCCCCGGAGGAACCGAGGGACCGATCCGTCGGGACGACTCTTCGAATCCACTGTGGGGGTGGACCCTACTGCCCACGGAAGACACGTGGGTCACAAAATCCGGGACTCTCACGCGTCGTAATCAAATCGCGTCCAGGATGCGGGTCGCCGAAACATGCCTGTCCTATTTTTCCGAAAGGACAGGTAACTAGGCAACACAGAGTTTCGCGAAGCGGTCGGTTCAGCGTCGGTTCAGCCTCGGTCCAGCGGCGAACGGGCCTACTCGGCGGCCTCCGGAGCCGGGGTCGGACCGCTCAGTGGTGGCCGGTCTCGACCAGGACGAGCTCGGCGACCGCGCGCATCGTGGTGCGCTTGTCCATGGCGGCGCGCTGGATCCAGCGGAAGGCGTCCGGCTCGCTGAGGCGGTGCTCGGCCATCAGCACGCCCTTAGCCCGCTCGATCAGCTTGCGGGCCTCGAGCCGCTCCTGCAGATCCGAGACCTCGGCCTCCAGGCTCCGGATCTCGGCAAAGCGGCTGGTGGCCATCTCGATGGCCGGCAGCAGGTCCCGCTTGTGAAAGGGCTTGATCAGGTAGGCCATGGCGCCGGCGTCCCGCGCCCGCTCGATCAGGTCGCGTTGGCTGAACGCGGTGAGGATGACGACCGGGGCGATCCGGCCGCCGGCAATCTGGCCGGCCGCGGTGATGCCGTCCATTTTGGGCATCTTGACGTCGCAGATCACGACGTCCGGCTTCAACTCGGTCGCCAGGGAGACCGCTTTCTCACCGTCGGCCGCCTCGCCGACCACGTCGAAGCCCTCCTCGATGAGCATCTCGCGCAGGTCCAGGCGGATCAGCGCCTCGTCCTCGGCGATCACCACCCGGCGCGCTGATCGGCTATCTGCCGGCTCGGCTGTTCCCGGCGCCTGCTTCGGCGTTGGCTGCCTCGCTGCTGCCTGCTCGACCACGTGTCTCACATACTTTCGACTCGACTCGGCGACGGGTGCTCCCTTGGACCCGTTGCACGCCGCTAGAGCCTATCGGGCTAACATTGCACACTGCTGAAGCCCCCGTATCCCAACGGCAGAGGAAATGGATTCAAAATCCATCTAGTGTCGGTTCGAATCCGACCGGGGGTACTGAAAGTGTCGTAACTGCCGTTTAGAAGTAAGGCATGTACGGCGTCATTGAGCGACGTCAGGCGCTCGAGCTCCAGGCTCAGGACCTCCGCATGGCAGCCGTCTCGCGCCAGCTCGGCATCAGCCGTCAGGCCGTCGCGCGTTGGATCACCGATCCGGTATCAGCACTGGTCCGGCGGCCCGGTATTTTCCTCTGCGAGGGCGATGAGTGCCCAGACGCGGCGAGCTGGCTGGCAATGTCGACTCGTCGCCCACGACCCGTGGCCGTTGCTCCGCGGGGCTGGTTCACTCCGACGGCTGCCGTTCGCTCAACACCTTTCGGCGCGGTGGCAAGACCTACCAGTTTCCGCG
>JAOPUY010000354.1 GCA_025963265.1 Frankiales bacterium
CAAGAAGGTCTCCTTTCCGCGCTCGACGCTGGTCATCTCTGCCGCCTTAGCCGCGCTCTTCACGTCGTTTTTCGAGATGCTCGTCCTGCTGCTGGTGGTCTACGCCTTCGGCGGCAACCCCACGGTCTACATCCCGCTGGTCTTCCTCGGGCTCATCTGCCTGGGCGCGCTGGGGCTGGGCATCGGCTTCTTCCTGGCCGTGTCCAACGTCTACTTCCGCGACACCCAGCACTTCATCGCCATCATCCTGCAGCTCTGGTTCTACGCCACGCCGATCGTGTACACGATCAACACGGTGACCGACCGGGCCGACAAGACGGGCCACCACTGGATCAGCGTCCTGTACCGGCTGAATCCGGCCGAACGGTTCGCCGAGCTGTTCCGCAACCTGATCTATGACAACCGACTGCCCACCGCCGCGACCGCGATCTACTGTGTCGTAGTGCCAGCGGTCGTGCTGGTCGCCGGGTTCGTCTTCTTCAGCCGGTTCGAAGGCCGCCTGGCGGAGGAGCTCTAAGCCATGACTGCTGCCATCGAGATCCACGACGTCTCCAAGGAATTCCGGCTCTATCACGAGCGCAATCAATCCCTCAAAGCCGCATTGATGCGCGGTCAGCGGGCTAAGTACGAGGAATTCTGGGCCCTGAAGGACGTGTCCTTCGACATCCCAGCCGGCTCCACCTTCGGTCTGATCGGCGAGAACGGCTCAGGCAAGTCCACCCTGCTCAAGCTCATCGCCGGCATCTACCGGCCGAGCAAGGGCGACATCCGGACGACCGGCTCATTGGCGGCGCTGCTGGAACTGGGATCGGGCTTCCACCAGGAGCTCTCCGGCCGGGAGAACGTCTTCCTCAACGGCTCGATCCTCGGGATGAGCAAGAAGGAGATCGCCGGCCGGTTCGACGAGATTGTCGACTTCGCCGGAATCGGCCAGTTCATCGATCAGCCGGTCAAGAACTACTCCTCGGGGATGTACGTCCGACTGGGCTTCTCGGTCGCCATCAACGTCGATCCCGACATCCTGCTGGTCGACGAGGTGCTGGCCGTCGGCGACGCCGCGTTCCAAGAGAAGTGCATGGAGAAGTTCGCCGCCTTCCGCAAAGCGGGCAAAACCGTGGTCATCGTGTCGCACGCCATGGGCTCACTGCGGTCGATGTGCGATCAGGCCGTCTGGCTCGAGCACGGCAAGGTCGTCCAGGCCGGCGACGCCACCGAGTTGGTCGACGCCTACGTCGACGCCACCCACGTCGAGCGCGAGGTCTTGCCCGGCGACGTGCAGCGTTGGGGCAGCGGTGAGGCCAAGCTGCGCGCCGTGCAGGTGTTGAGCGGGCCCAACCGAGTGGCCACCAGCCGGGTGCACACCGGCGAGGAGGTCGTGATCCGGATGTACTACGACACCGACCAGCCGATCGAGAAGCCCGTCTTCGGGTTGTCCATGGACACGGTGAACGGGGTCTACGCCTGGGCCCACCACAGCCGGGACGGCGAGTTCGTCCCCGATCAGATCAACGGCTCGGGCTACGTGGACCTGCACATCCCGCGCCTGAACCTGCAAGAGGGCACCTACGACCTGAACGCGGCGATCACCGACTACACCACCACGCACACCTACGACTTCCTGCGCGGTTGCTTCCGCTTCGACGTCCTCGCCTCCACGCCGCACGAGTCCGGCGGCATCGCGGTGCTCGGCGGCACCTGGCAGAACCTGACCTCCGACGGCGGACAGGCGCCGGTCCCGGCGCAGCTTGGAGGAGAATCACCGGTATGAGCAAGTCCAGCAACAATGAGGTCCAGGTTCCACCCAGGCAAGACGGTGTCGTGTCCATCGTCATCGTGAACTACCGGGGCGCCGCCGACACCATCGAGTGCCTCAGCGGCCTGGCCACGTTGGATTGGCCGAGCGACCAGCTGCAGATCGTGGTGGTGGACAACGCGTCCGGAGACGACAGCGTGCCGCAACTGCGGGCGGCGGCCCCGGGGATAACCCTGGTCGAGTCGAGTGAGAACACCGGCTTCGCCGGCGGCTGCAACCTGGGCGTGGCCCACTCAGTCGGTGAGTTCGTCGCCTTCATCAACAGCGACGCGCGCCCGGATGCGGGTTGGTTGCGCGAGGCGGTGACGGTGCTGCGTCGCGACCGCACCATCGCCGCCGTGGCCAGCAAGGTGCTCGATTGGGACGGCACCCTGGTCGACTACACCGGCGGCAACGTCAACTTCATCGGCCAGGGCTACAAGCTCGGCGCTGGGCAACCCGACACCAGCCAGGCCGGCGAGCACGAGCGGGACGTGCTGTTTCCGACCGGCTCGGCTGCTGTGCTGCGCACCTCGACCTTTCGCGAGCTGGGTGGCTTCGACGAGAGCTTCTTCATGTTCTTCGAGGATCTCGACCTCGGCTGGCGCATCAACCTGGCCGGGCTGCGGGTCCGCTACGTCCCCAGCTCCTTGGTCTTTCACAAGCACCACGCTGCCATCGCCAAATTCGGCTCCTACCGCGAGCAGTACCTGCTAGCGCGCAACGGGCTGCTGACGATCTACAAGAACTTCGATGATGAGAATCTGGCCGCCGCGCTGGCCCCGGCGCTGCTGCTGACGGTGCACTCGGGCATCGCCATGGGCGGCGCCGACCCGACCGCGCTCGACCTGCAGCGCTCGGCCGGCGGCGACGACCAGCCCGAATTGACGCTGGACAAGCAGGCCCTGACCGGGGCGTACGCCGTGGACTACCTGATGCGCAACCTCGGCGAGATCAGCGCGTCCCGGACGAAGGTGCAGCGCACCCGCAAGCGCTCCGACAGCGCCCTGGCCCCCTTGTTCGGCGACCTGCTGCAAGCCACCGGCGCCTCGCCCGGTTACCACGCGGCCTGGTTGAGCGCAGTCAAGGTCTTCGGGCTCGACCAGGCGCTGGTGCGCCGGCGCCGGATCGCCGTCATCACCGCCGACACGCTGGCCCCGCAGATGGCCGGGCCGGCCATTCGCGCGTTCCACATCGCCGACGAGCTGGCGGCCGAGCACGAGGTCACCCTCGTCTCGACCACCACCTGCGCGTTGGACAGCGATCGCTTCCGCTGCGTCAAGGCCAACGGCCCGGCCCTGCGCCGGATCGTCGAGGGCGTCGACATCGTGATCTTCCAGGGCTTCGTCATGCACCACGAGCCCTGGCTGCGCGACTCCGACGCGATCGTCGTCGTCGACATCTACGACCCGATGCACCTGGAGCAATTGGAGCAGGGCAAAGACATCGACGCGGTCTCGCGCCGCGCGGAGATCATCAGCACCACCCAGGTGATCAACGAACAGCTCGAGCGCGGCGATTTCTTCCTCTGCGCGAGCGAGGAGCAACGCCACTTCTGGTTGGGCCAGCTGGCCGCGGTGGGCCGGGTCAACCCCGACAACTACGACCGCGACTCCTCCCTGCGCTCGTTGCTCGCCGTCTCGCCCTTCGGCCTGTCCGATGAGCCGCCGGTGCGCACCCGATCGGCGATCAAGGGCTTCACGCCGGGAATCGGCGTCGACGACAAGGTGATCCTGTGGGGCGGCGGGGTCTACAACTGGTTTGACCCGCTGACGCTGATCCTGTCGATCGACGTGTTGCGCCAAACCCACGACGACGTGCGGTTGTTCTTCCTCGGCATGAAGCACCCGAATCCCAATGTGCCCGAGATGAAGATGGCCTGGGAGTGCCGCCAGCTCTCCGATCGGCTCGGACTCACCGACAAGTTCGTCTTCTTCAACGAGCAGTGGGTGGAATACGCCGATCGGCCGAACTACCTGCTGGACGCCGATCTCGGGGTGAGCACCCATCTGCTGCACGTCGAGACCACCTTCTCCTTCCGCACCCGGATGCTCGACTACCTCTGGGCCGGGCTGCCGATCGTCGCGACCGAGGGCGATTCCTTCGCCCGGTTGATCGCGGCCGAGAAGCTCGGCGTCGTGGTCGGCGAGCGCGACGTCCCGGCGTTGGCCGCCGGCCTGGAACGCGCGCTGTACGACGACGAGTTCGTCGCCGAGTGCCGGCTCAACGTCGCGCGGGTGCGCGAGCAGTTCACCTGGGGCCGCGCGCTGGCCCCGTTGCTCGATTTCTGCCGCACCGCCGAGACCGCGGCCGACTCGCCCGAGGGCTCCCCTCGCGCGCGGTATCGCGGCCGGGCCGCGGCGTCGGTTCCGGAGAATCCGATCGGGCGCAACCTGTACTACGCCCGGGCCCGGGTCCGCGAGGGCGGCGTGGGCTTCGCGGCTAAGCAGGGTGTGAGCAAGCTCCGCCGGATCGTGGCAGACCGCTGAGAATAAGCGGAAAAATATGAAGGTTTCACACTGGAGGATGTTGTGACTGCGCTCCCAGCGCTCCCGCCGAACGCTCGCCTGAGATGGAGTGTGGTGGGTCGAGTCGTCGAGGACCTGAACCCGGGGTCCGTGCTGGAGATCGGCTGCGGCCTGGGTTCCTTCGGCGCCCGCTTGGCGGCCCGTTCGGACTACCTGGGGGTGGAGCCGGACCCGACGTCCTTCGCGGTGGCCAAGTCTCGGATCGAGCCGGCCGGCGGCGTCGTGCTCAATGAGACCTCAGACGCGCTGGAACCCGAGCGGCAGTTCGACCTGGTGTGCGCGTTCGAGGTGCTCGAGCACCTGGAAGACGACACGGCGGCGGTCGAGTCCTGGACGCGTTTCATCCGCCCCGGCGGCCACCTGGTCTTGTCGATGCCGGCCTGGCCCGACCGCTACAACGCCTGGGACACCCTGGTCGGGCACTACCGGCGGTACTCGCCGAGCGAGGTCCACCGTTTGCTCGAAGGACAGGGTCTGCGTGAGGTTCACGTGGTCGTCTACGGCTGGCCGCTGGGCTACGCGCTAGAAGCGGTGCGGAGCAAGGTCGCCGTCCGCAAGCAGGACCCGGCCGAGACCGAGGACGTCCCGATGGCCAAGCGGACGGCCGGCAGCGGTCGCATCCTGCAGCCCAAAGCGGCCGCCGGCAAGCTGGTCGAGACGATGGTCGTCCCGTTCACGCAGTTGCAGCGGCTGCGGCCCAGCGCCGGCACCGGCCTCGTCGCGGTCGCCCGCCGACCCTGACCGCCCGTCGGCCGTGAGCTCACTCAGTGAGCGCGCGCTCGGCCGCCTGCAGCGAGCGGCAGTAACGCCGAATCTGCAGGCAGCACAGCACCGCGGTGACCGCGACCACGACGAAGACCGCCGCCGTCAGCGGTTTGGGCACCGGCGACCAGCGGAAAAGCCCGTGGACGGCGTTGCGCAGCTTCAACGACAAGTGCACCGGACCGCCGGAGTACCAGGTGTCCAGGATCATGAACCAGGCCGAGGCGTTGGTCACCAGGCCCAGCAGTAGCACGCCGTAGGCCACCACGTTGGTGATGCGGGGCCGGAGCACGGCCGCCCAACCGACCGCGGCGACGGCGGCCAGCGCGACGATCAGGTGATAGAGGTAACGGCCCTGCGCCGCTTGGACGCCGATCTTGGAGTGCGTGCTGTACAGCGACCAGGAGTTCTGGATCAACACCCCGAAGGTGAACAACACGCTCAGCAGCAGCAGCAGCGTGATGGCGCGGTGCCGCCGCACGGTCAGGGCGACCAGCAGTCCGATGCAGAGCACGACTGGCCAGCCCCAGACGCTGATCGAACTGCCCAGCGGATAGTCGGGCAAGGCGAAACCGCCCCAGAAGCGCTCGATGACCTGGTTGAAAAAATCTGGGAAGAACTTGATAAACGAGCCGTTGTTGTCGGGTGAGCCGTACCGATTCTGGGTCGCTCCCGGGCCGAATCCATTGACCTGGACGGTGGAAAACCGGATCAGGTTACGGAGCCACCAGAGCGCGCCGACGATCATGCTGACCAAAAAGATCCCGGAGACCCAGGCCAGCTGGCGCCGATCGCGGACCGTTTCGCCCTCGCCTGGCTTTTGCCGCCAGCCGATGATCAGCCCGATGAACAGCAGCGGCGGCAGCACAAGCGCGAAGCCCTTGGTGAGCAAGGCGACGGTGACCGCGATGCTGGCTCCGGCCACGATCTTCTTGGAGACCTCGCCCAGGCAGATCCGGATGAGGAAGTACAGGAAAAAGGACGTCGCCGAGATCAGCAGCGAGTCGTTGGTGACCGCCGAGCCGTCCCGAATCAGGTTCGGCACCGTGAGCGGGATGGTCGCGGCGATAAGGCCGATCGCGTTTTGCCGTCCGCTGAATCGACTGAGCGTCGCCGCCGTTCCCGGACTGGCGCCCTCGGCCGGCGCCACCGCGGGCGCGGCCGTGTTGGGCAGCATCCGCCGGGCCAGCCGTCGGGCCGCGCCGAAGCACAGCAGCGGCACCGGCAACATCAGCAGCACGCTCAGCAGCCGCACCAGCCAGAATTGCTGATCCCAGGCCAAGTGCGACACGCCGGGCAACCGCAGCACTACCGCCCCCAGCTCGTAGTACAGCGGCGGATGCTGCACCATCTGGTTGATCGGGCTGCCGGGGGCGATGGCCACGCCGCCCAGTCCCTGCAACGTCGGCCGGTCGCCGCGGGCGGCGATCGGCGCCGTCGCGAAGGGCCCGATCTTCGGATTGGGCGGCTCTAACGCGGCGATCGCCACCGCCGCTTTGGACATGCGCAGCGCGCCGGGCGCGTAGAACGTCGTCGGGTGATGGGAGTACTGGTAGGCCATGTCGAAGTGCTGCAATTCGTCATAGCCGTAGGAGACCGGCCAGAGCAGGCTGGCCCCGACGAGCAACGCCGCCCAGAGTCCGGTGAGCCAGCGCAGCGCCGTGCGGGGCGACCCCGTTCGCCACCGGCTGGCCGACCGCGTCTCGACCGGGGCCGATCCGACCGGGCCGGCTGGGCTGGCGGGGGCGAGCGGCGCCGCCGGTTCGTCCGGCTCGGCCGCGTCAGCCGGCTCGGCCGCAGTGGCCGGCAGGACCGAGGTCGCGGTGGCGGGCTCACTGGCTGGGGCCGGGGCGGACTCGGGGCTGGAAGGAGCCTGAAAGGCGGAGTCAGCGGCCTCAGATGAATCCATGGCGGAAGCGTATCGGAGACAAACCCCTCCGCTGCCGCGCGCCGAGCCCGCGCTCAGTCGGTATTGACGCCGGCGATGCCCGAAAATTCGGGCTATAAAGGTCTCGCGCGAATCGGCATTGGGGCGCTCCTCGGCTAGACTGCACTCTGCCGCCTAAGCCGTGCGCGCCCCGCTGCACAGGCGCTGGGCAGCCCTGAAATGGAAAAGGTTGGTCTGTTGCGACTCGTCGTCCAGGTGCCCTGCCTCAACGAAGAGGAAACTCTGCCGCTAGTCCTGCAGTCGATTCCTAAGCAGATTCCTGGGATTGACGAGATCATCGTGCTCATCATCGACGACGGATCCTCCGACCGCACGGTGGAGGTCGCTCGCCAGCACGGGGTGACGCAGTTCGTGCGGCACGCGCGCAATCGAGGTCTCGGGCGGTCGTTCCACGACGGGGTGCAGCGCGCGCTTGAGCTGGGCGCCGACATCATCGTGAACACCGACGGCGACAACCAATACCCCCAAGAGCGGATCACCGACCTGGTCCAACCGATCATTCGCGGCGAGGCGGACATTGTCATCGCCGACCGGCAGGTCCATCTGGTCGAGCACTTCTCCGGCCCGAAAATCGCCTTGCAGCGCTTCGGCAGCAGCATCGTCAACCGCGCGGCGGGCACCGACCTGCCGGACGCGGCCAGCGGCTTTCGCGCCTACTCGCGCGAGAGCATCATGCTGCTCAACACGATCACCCGCTTCAGTTACTGCATGGAGACGATCATCCAGGCCGGCAACAAGAAGCTGAAGATCGTCAGCCTGCCGATCCGGACGAACCCGAAGACCCGAGAGTCACGGCTGTTCAAATCGACTCACCAGCACGTGTTCAAGTCGGCCGGGGCCATCATCCGCGCCTACATCATGTACAAGCCCTACGTCATCTTCAGCTTCTTCGCCGTCCTGTTCGGCGTGGCCGGACTGATCCCGTTCCTGCGCTTTGCGGCCCTGCAATTCAACAAATCCCCCGGCAGCCACCTGCAGTCGCTGTTGGTCGGCGCCATCCTGC
>JAOPUY010000360.1 GCA_025963265.1 Frankiales bacterium
AGGTGGTGGGCTGAGGTTGGCGGCGCTTGCGAGCGCGTCAATCCCGGACGTCGACCACGATCACCGTCACGTTGTCGGACCCGCCGGCCGCCAACGCCCGGGCCACCAAGGCGTCGGCGGCGGCCTGCGGCGCCGCGTCCGCCCGCAGCACCGCGGCGATCTCGGTGTCGGTGAGCTCGTTGGTCAGGCCGTCCGAGCAGGCCAGAAACCGGTCGCCTCGGCGCACCGCGAGCGGCCAGACGTCGGTCTCCGGAGCGGGCAGCGAGCCGAGGGCCCGCGTCACCACGTTGCGCCGCGGATGCGTGCGCGCCGCCGCGGAGTCCAGAAACCCGGCCGACACCATCTCCTGGACGGCCGAGTGGTCGATGGTCAGCTGCTCGAAGCGCTGCTCGGCCCACCGATAGACCCGAGAGTCGCCGATGTTGAACACCACCCACTGCTCGGCCGAGACCAGGGCCAACCCGGTCAGGGTGGTCGCCATGCCTTGCCGCTCGCCCGAGGCGGCGCCGGCCTCGACGACCGCCTGGTTGGCTGCCGCCACCGCCGCGACCAGCTGCGCGGCCGTGCGCTGCTCGCCGGCCCGTTCGGCCAGCACCTGCACGGCTAACGCGCTCGCGACCTCGCCGGCCCGCCGACCGCCCATGCCATCGGCCACTGCGAACAAGCCGTCGGCCGCGACCAGGGAGTCCTCGTTCTGCTCGCGCACCCGTCCGACGTCGGTGGCTGTCGCCCAGGCAAGCGTGTGCGTCACGGCAATCTCCCGCCAGCGATGTTCTCGGCCCTACATCGGGCCGGACGGACCACCCTGGTCGCGTCGGCGCAAGTATCGCTCAAACTCCTTGGCGATCGCCTCGCCCGAGGCCTCGCGCATCTCGCCGGCGTCGTCGCGCTCCTCGAGGTTGCGGATGTACTCCTGCACGTCCTCGTCCTCTTCGGCCATCTCGTCGACCAGCTTCTGCCACTCATCGGCCTGCGCCGGCAGCTCGCCCATCGGGACCGCGATGTCGAGCACCTCCTCGACCCGGTGCAGCAGCGCGATGGTGGCTTTCGGGTTGGGTGGTTGGGCCACGTAGTGCGGCACGGCCGCCCAGAACGAGATCGCCGGGATGCCGGCGTTCACGCACGCGTCCTGCAGCACGCCGACGATGCCGGTCGGGCCCTCGTAGCGAGAGCTCTCCAGTCCGAACCGAGTCGCGCTCTCCGCGTCGTAGCTGGTGCCGGTCACCGGCGTGGGCCGGGTGTGCGGCGCGTCTGAGAGCAGGGCGCCCAGGGTGACCACCGTCTGGATGTTCAGTCCGCGGATCACCTCGAGGATCTCCTCGCAGAAAGCCCGCCAGCGCATGTTCGGCTCGATCCCGCGGATCAGCACCAGATCGAAGTCCGCGCCCGCGGGCCGGCACAACGACAATCGGGTGGTCGGCCAGGTGATCCGCCGGGACACGCCGTCGATCTGGCTGACGGTTGGTCGGTTCACCTGGAAGTCGTAGTACTCGTCGGAGTCCATGGACGCCAGCGGTGTCGCATCCCAAATCAGCTCTAGGTGCTCAATCGCCCCAGTTGCGGCGTCGCCGGCGTCATTCCACCCCTCGAACGCCGCGACGAGAACCGGGCTCTGCAATTCGGGCCAGCTCTCGAATTCCATCATTGCCCCAGCCTACGACCGAGCCCGGATGGGCGCGCGATGAATGGCCGGCTAAGCCCCGGCGGCGCCGCCAGTAGATTGAACCGACCGACTCCGCTGCGCAGTAAGGACCGAGATGAGCTCGCTGCAAGCGGTGCTGTGGGACATGGACGGCACCCTGGTCGACACCGAGCCCTACTGGATCGCGGCCGAGTACCGGCTGGTGCACGCCAACGGCGGAACCTGGACTGAGGAGCACGCCAAGGCGTTGGTGGGCAACCCGTTGCTGGTCAGCGCTGACTACATCGCCCGGCACGGCGGGGTGGACCTGCCGCCGGGCGAGATCGTCGAGCAGCTGCTGGCCGAGGTGATCGAGCGGACTCGGCGCAGCACGTCCTGGCGTCCGGGCGTGCTCGGCCTGCTGGCCGAGTTGAAGGCCAGCGCCATCCCGTGCGCGATGGTGACGATGTCCTACCGGAATTTGGCCGAGGCGGTCGCCGAGCAACTGCCGGGCGGATCCTTTCAGACCTTGGTGACCGGCGACGAGCTCCGCCACGGAAAGCCCGACCCCGAGGCCTACCTGACCGCGGCGGCGCGGCTGGGCGTCGATCCGCGACGCTGCGTCGCCATCGAGGACTCACCGCCCGGAATCGCCTCGGCCGAGGCCGCCGGTTGCGTGGTGGTGGCGGTGCCGAACCAGGTGCCGATTGCCCCGGCCGCCTCGCGCACCATGATCAACGACCTCAGCGACCTCGGCGTGGCCGATCTGGTGGCCCTGGTCGACGCGCGAATGACCGGCGACTAGGGCGCTGTGGTGGGCGCGCTGGCGCTGGCTAGGGCATCGGCCGGAAAGGGCGGGGGAGTGCCGCCCTTGGCCGGGCAGAGCGCCTGGTGCGAGCACCAGTCGCACAGCCGGGAGGGGCTCGGCCGGAAATCGCCGGTGAGGCTGGCGGTCGCGATCGCCTTCCAGATGGCCTGCAACGTCCGCTCGAAGCGGGTCAGCTCCTCGGCGTCCGGGGCGTAGGTGAGAGTGTCCTTGTCGGCGAGGTACATCAGCCGCAGCTGCCGGGGGACGACGCCGCGGGTGCGCCAGAGCACGAGCGCGTAGAACTTCATCTGAAACAGCGCCTTGGCCTCGAAGGCCTCCCGCGGCATGGAGCCGGTCTTGTAATCCACGACCCGCAGGTCGCCGCCCGGTGAGACGTCGAGGCGGTCGATGTAGCCGCGCAGCCGCAGGCCGTCGAGCACGACCTCGACGAATTCCTCGCGGGATTCGGGCTCCAACCGTTGCGGATTCTCCAGCTCGAAGTAGTTGGCCACCAGGCCGCGGGCCGATTCCAGCCAGCTCGCCAATTCCGAGCCGTCCTCGTCGTCGGCGAACAACTCGGCCAGCTCAGGCTCCTCGGCTAGCAGCTGCTCCCACGAGGGAGCCACGTCCACCTGGGCCGACTCGATGGTCCGCCGCTCGGCGGGCAGGTCGAATAGATGCTCCAGCACGGCGTGCACCACGGTGCCCCGGGTCGCTTCGCGGGTGGGGCGCTGTGGAAGGCGGTCGATCGACCGGAAGCGGTAGAGCAGCGGGCAGGTCTTGAAGTCCGATGCCCGCGAGGGTGACAGGGAGCCGATGACCGCGGGCGGCAGCTCGATGTCCTCGAACCCGGGCGCCAGGTCACTCGCTTGCCGGATCGTTGTCTCAGCCATGCCGCAACAGTAAGCGGAGGCGCCGACAATCTCGCTCCGCAGCGCCGTCACAGCCAGCTCAGCCGTTTCAGCGGCCAGACGATGGCGAAGGCCCGCCCCACGATGCTCGACCCGTCGATGGTTCCGAAAACCCGCGAGTCCGTCGAATTACACCGATTGTCGCCCATGACGAAGTATTGATCGGCGGGAACCCGCACGGCGGCGAAGTCGGTGGTGCCGTGGCAGGAGGGCATCACGTACGGCTCGGACAGCTTCTTGCCGTTGACGTAGACCGAGCCGCCGCTGGCGCTGACCGTGTCGCCCGGCAGCCCGATGACGCGCTTGATCAGGTCCTTGTCGGGGACGGCTAGGTTGTCCGGCTTGGTGAACACCACGATGTCCTTGCGGCCGACCGAGCTGAACTTGTAGGACAGCTTGTCCACCAGCACCCGGTCGGGCTCGCAGGTCGCGCAGCCGTGCAGCGTGGGCTCCATGGACTCAGACGGGATGTAGAAGGAGGCCACCACGAAGGACCGGAGAAT
>JAOPUY010000366.1 GCA_025963265.1 Frankiales bacterium
GGACCCCGTCCGCCAGCTGCGGGCGCGGCTCGCCGAGCGCCTCGCCGCCGTCAACTAGCTAGTCCGCGGCGGAGTATCGCCCGCGGCGGTGCACCAGCGGCGGCTGCTCGGTCGGGGCGTCCGGGCCGAGTTCGACGTGGGCGATCTCGAGCCGGACGAGGATTCCCCAACCCGCCGTTGGGTGATCGACGTCCAGGAGCTGGCAACCAGCCCAGGTGTGACCGGCCGCCAGCCGCGGGCCCCACTCCGACTCGGTCCACTGCGCGAGGGTGAACGGCCCGCCGGGCGCCGGCGCGACGTAGCCGAACGCGTCGGCCAGCGAGCGATCGGGCCAGTCCAGAACGCTGATCACCGCGCGCCCGGAGGCCCGCAGCGCGTCCCAGAGATCGGAGAGCGGATCGAGGATGCCGACCACCAGACCGGGATCGCCGTCGGCCACGAGCAGCGAGGAGACGGTCAGCCCCGCGCGCTGACCCTGATGCGCGGCCGTCCAGAGCGTCACCGGCGAGGCGAGTCGGCTGCGGAAGCGACGGGCCGGACTGCGCCCGGACTCGGCCGGCGTGAAGGGGTGCTCGTCGTGGATGGTCACCGCTGCATTCTCCGCCGCATCCTTGGCGGCCTCGTCGACCGGCCTCAGGTCAGGCTGGCCCCACTCGCCGCGAACAGCGCGACATCGGCCGCGGCGAGCAGCGCCAGCCCGATGAAGGTCAGGCGGCTCAAGGGTCGGGCCAGGGCGTGCCCGGCACAGCCCACGGCCACGATGACCAACGCCGCCAGCCCGATCACGGTGCCGCGGGAGGGCCGGCCCGGCGGGGCCAGCACCAGGATGAAGGAGGCGGCGATGAGGATGGCCGGCCCCGCGGCCGCGCTGACCGGCGCGCCCAGGCGGTGGGCCAGGCCGCGGACGCCGGTCGCCGCGTCGTCGTCGAGGTCGGGGAGCACATTGCCGAAGTGCGCGGCGACCCCGAGCAGCCCGGCGGCCAGCACCGCCCACCACGGCGGCCAGGGATGATCGGGCCGGGCCAGCGTGGCGGTGGCCGGCAGCGTCGCGAAGCCCACCAGATAGGGCAGCGGTGACAGCGCGGTCGCCTTGAGGCCGAGGTTGTAGGACCAGCCGGCGGCCACGCCGAGCAGGGTGATCAGGCCGGCCCACCAACCGAGGACCCCGGCCAGGACGGCGGCCGCGAGCAGCGAGCCGGTCGTGGCGATGGCGACGGTCCGCGGGCTGACGGCGCCGGCGCTCACCGGCTTGTCGGCCCGGTGGACGGCGGCGTCGCGGGCGCGGTCAAGCAGGTCGTTGGACCAGCCGATGGACAGCTGGCCCGACAGCACCGCTGCGGCGACCAAGACCGTCCGCAGGGCGCTGTTGTCGGCCACGGCGGCCAGTCCGGCCGCGACGGCGGTGACCACAAGGCACGGCCCGGGATGGCAGGACAGCGCCAGCGCGCGGAGCGAATCCAGTCCGCCGCTCGCTCGCCGGGCCGGGGCGCTCATGGCCGGTCGGGCCCCGGTGCTCAGGCGCGCGAGCGGATGCGCGAGATGATTCGTCGCGCCCGCGGCAGATGCTGGTGTCCCGCGTCCGTTGCTGGGCGCCAGCCGTCGGCGGGCGTCCCCGGCTTCGACCCCGGCGACAGGCTGAAGCGGATCAGGATCTCGCGGCGCCCGCGCCCGTCCGCTGAGGCGCTGGCCACCGAGTTCATCGTCAGGTGCACCCCGCCTCGGCTCACCACCTGATTGACGTAGGTCCGAGAGCGGCCCGCGGGGATCTCGGTGTAGGACAGCAGGGTGACGGGGTCGAGGTGCCAACCGTCGAGTCGGTCGGCCCGAACGCCGATGGCGTCCTCCCGGCGCACGCCGAACAGCGACTCGGCGCCATGCGACCAGTGCGTGATCACACGGTCTTGGCCGAGGGCGATGACCGCCGGAACTAGCGGATGGGCGTTGCGTTGTGCTACCTGGTCCACGGTGACCCTCCGAGCCTCGGCGTCCGCGCCGCGGCGGCCTTTTGGCCGCGGGGTGGACGCTACCTAGCTGCTGTTACCCAGCTAACAACGACGAAGGCCGCCCGCGGAGACGGGCGGTCGCGGCCCGAGGTTAGTCCGGATCGTCGGCGAAGGTGTGCTTGTCGGCCTCGTCGTACGGGTCGCCGGCCGCCGGATCGGACTGCTTGGCCGCGGCTGCCCGGGCGACCTCGCCGCCGTGCGCGGCAATCGAGACCGGCTCCCAAGCGCGCCAGGTGGCCAGCCGCGACTCGTAGTCCGCGGTCGCGATGGCCAACGGCCCGTCACCGAAGAAGATCCGCAGCGGCGGTGTCGCCGCGTCGACGACGGCGAGAATCGCGGCCCTGGTCGCCACCGGGTCACCGGGCGTGCCCATCCGAGCCTTGCGCGCGACTTGAACGGCCTGATGGACCTCGGCGTAGGCCGGCAGCGGAGTGGCGAGTTTGGCCGAGGCGCCTCCCCAGTCAGTCGAGTAACCAGTCGGCTCGACGACCGTCACCTTGATCCCGAAGGTGCTGACCTCGGCGGCCAGCGCTTGGCTGAGCCCCTCC
>JAOPUY010000376.1 GCA_025963265.1 Frankiales bacterium
ACGCTGGACATGCTCGCCACCCACGCCGCGATCGCGCTGGCTCAGGCCGACGCGGTGGACCAGAACCAGAACCTGCAGATCGCGCTGGACAGCAACCGCACAGTCGGCGTCGCGATCGGGATCCTCATGGCCACCTACAAGGTCACCGAGGTCCAGGGCTTCGACCTGCTCCGCTTGGCCAGCCAGCACTCGCACCGAAAGCTTCACGACGTCGCCCTCGACGTCGCCGACACCGGCGCGCTGGATATCGGCACGCGACCATAGCGGCCGGACCCGTCGCGAGGCCCTGCAAGCGGCGGGGATGATGGTCGGACCGGCCCGCACGTCAGGGGCTGGTGGCTTCGCCCGCCGCTGTTAAGCAGCCAGCAGGAGGGGTCGGGTCTGCCTGGGCCAGTGACGACTATCAGAGCGCTCCAGCGGACGCCGAGGTCCCGCCACGCCGAGACGCGGAGCGGCTATGTCGCCCCTGGCGACCCACCGCACACCCCGGATCGTGGAAAAGGCATCGCGCCGCGATACCGATCGAGCGGGCGAGGGCAGGCCGCTGAGGGATTAGGCGTCGATCCGCGCCGCGGTGTTCACCTGCACCGCGAACTCCCGGGCGTCCCGCTGCTTCCACGAGTCGAGCTCGGCCGCCAACTGGTAGGAGGCGTCTGGACCGGTGATGGTCAGGAAGGTCTGCAGTCGGTCCTGCTGCTTCTTCTCCTTCAATGCGTGCGCGAACGCGCCGGTCGGCAGCAGCCTGGCCGCGTTGACCCGCCATTCGAGCTCGTGCGCGCTCTCCACCCGGACCACCGCGCCGGCCAGCGGGTACCGCTCGTGGCCGTGCCTGACCTCGCCGCCTCGCACGGCGAACGGCCCGAACATGAGCCGAGGCCCGTTGCCCCTCCCGTCGCCGAGGGTGTCCCTCTGAGGCTCGTCTTGCCCAGTCATGCCTGGACCATCGCATATGCCGGTAAAGGGGAGGTGAATTGCAGCAGTTTGCGACGAGTCACCTGTCGTGTCCTCGGGTGAGGGTGGACCTGTCGCGCCTCGGTGCGCGGGTTCGGTCTTGCGGAGCTGGCCGCCGAGCGGTTCAATATCCCCGGCGAACGGCCTAGAGCGCGGGCCGGTGTCGCACGCGAGTGCGAAGGAGTACGACGGGGATGGCTGTGAAGGACTTCGACGGCGCGCGCACGTTCGCGCGCATTGCCCGCGAGCTGTCTGAGCAGGCCGACTTGCAGTCCACCGGCGAGCGGGTCGTCACGCTGGCCAAGACGCTGATCGGGTGCGACAGCGCCGCCAAGTGGGCGTTGAGCCGGCAGGGGACGATCACGCTGCGGGCGGCGACCGACCCGGCGCTGGCCGAGGTGTACGGCGCGGTCGTCGACGAGACCAAGGAGGGCCCCGTGTGGGAGTGCCTGCGGGGTCGCTGCACGGTCCTGATGCGCGATTTGCGCTCCGAGCGACGCTGGCCCGGGTGGCGTGAGACGGCGGTGAGGTCCGCGGCACCGTACTTGTCAGCCGTCGGCTACTCCCTCGACGTGCGGGGGCAGAGCTTGGGCGCGTTGGTCCTGGCGTCGCACGAGCCGGGCTTCTTCAGCGACGACCTCGTCGAAATGGGGGCGATCTTCGCCGAGCACGCCTCGGTCAGCCTTGAGGCCGCCGCCGCGGGCGATGAGAGCGACGACCTGCGGGCGGCGGTGACGAGCAATCGCCGCATCGGCATGTCGGTCGGCGTCCTCATGGCGACCCACCGCTGCGCCGAGGAGCAGGCGTTCGACCTACTCCGCGCCGCGTCCCAGAACGACTGTCACAAGCTCCGCGACCTCGCCGAGGACGTCATCCTCGCCGGCGCGCTGCCGGAGCGGCCCGCCCGCGCCGTGCAGGCCGACTGAACGCCGCTCCGCGCTCGTCCACGCCGGGCTCCCGGCCGCCGCCGTCAACCAGCAGGTCGGATTGGGGTCACGCTAAGCCCACTCCTCCGGCGCCCAGTCTTGGCGGTAGTCGACGTGGTGGTAGAACACGGCGCCAACCTCTCGCAGCGTGTGCTCCGTGAGCCCCGGCTTGTAGTCCGCGTGATAGGCCGTGACCAGCCCCTTGACCAGCTGGGCGTCCTTTGGCGGCAGCGTCGGGAGTTCCTCGAGGCGCAGCTCGAGGAACGCGCAGAGCCCCTCCAGGTCGGCCATGGCTGAAACGCTACGCCGCCGATCGCGGGGCGTTACGAGGGTTGACAAACCCAACATTGCATTTCGACGGTCGTACGACCCGAACGCGTCATGGGAGGGTTAGCGTCCCCCCATGACGCAACCACGCACTTACAGCAAGAGCGAGCAAGCCGCCTTCGTCCCGGAGCCGTGCGAGGACTGCGGCAGCACCGTGATCAGGACGACGTGGGTGGGCGTCGGTGACGACGCTGGCGGCGAGCAGTTCCTCCCCGGCAGCCGGATGTGCCTGACGTGCGAGCGGCGGGCGCAGCACCCGGGCCGGTATTGACACGGCGGCCGGACCTCAGTTCAGGCGTCGACCTCGGGCAGGAAGTCTTCCCACCGTTGGTCGCCGGCGTCGGCGTGGCCAGGCCTTCCCCCGTTGCGCCCGAGTTGGCCCGGCAGTCATATGCCCTGAAGACATCGTCGGTCAGCGGCAAGATCGAATCAACCGCCCAATCGGGGGCATATGCTCCTCCTGGGCAGCGCCGGCAACCCCGGCAGCGCCTCGACCTCGGCCGTGGACGCCTCCGCGGCCGAGGTGGGCTTTCGCGCCGAAGTCGTGGAGAGCTCGCGGGCTGACTCGACTCACTCCTCGTACGGCACAGCGCCGGCGTCGGGGCAGCCGAGGTCGCGGAGGCGG
>JAOPUY010000538.1 GCA_025963265.1 Frankiales bacterium
TCGCCGCCCCCGCCGACTCCCGCCCGAGTTCGAACGAGGTCGACATGCTGGCCGAGTTGGGTGGGTACACACTCGGACCGAGATCGGTGAAGAAAGATCTGCCGGCGCTGTTCGACCAGCTCACTCAGCGCGGCGGTCTAGCCGTCCATGCAGTCGTGTACGGCGATCGGCGTTATCGCAAGCGGGTGATCATGGCCGCGGCGTTGCATCAGGCGGGCGTTTCGGCGGTGTCCTATCGCGCTGGCATGGCCGCTGGCTGCCGCTCCCTGGATCAGCTCAAGGCTCAAGGTTCTCCCGCCTGACCACTGGAAGGGGCTCGGGAGGGTCGCCGGAACGTACTCACCTTCGACGCGGCCGCCTCGGGATTGCGCGCGTGTCCTTCTGGGGGAAAGGCTCGAAACGACGGCTACGACGGCGGCGAGCTCGTCGGTGGGTGGGAGCGCAGCACGGAGGCGCTGCTGCTCGGCCCCGATGTGCCGGCGGCGGTGCGGGAGCTACGAGCCGCGCCGGGCGGTGAGATCTGGGTGTGGGGCAGCACCGAGCTGATCAGGACGCTGGCCGAGCACAAGTTGGTCGATGTGTACCGGCCCGTCTCCTACCCGCTCGTGCTAGGCACCGGCAAGAGGCTGTTCTCCGACGGGTTCCCGCTCGCCCGACTCGCCTTGGCCGAGACCCGCGCTCTGCCGACCGGCGTGCTGGTCAACACCTACCGACGAGAAGCCACGGACTGAATCGAATCCTCAGCGCGACCGAAGCAAACGAGATGTCTCCGATTGCAGCTGGGTTACGGCGCATTGTCTCGATGGCATCCTGCTGCAATACTCGGTGACACCCACATTGCCTGGACATTACGACGCCGTGTCGCCAGCTCTACCGGGTCGGCCGCCACGGTCATCTCCGCGTACTTGGCGCTGGAAGCGCCGCGCTCCACGCTGCTGTCGCCGGACGAGCTAATCGCTGTCCGGCCACGGGGCCGCTCGCCGACACCGAACTATACGAATCGTCGTCCGCAGAGAGGGTCTACTGATGCACAAATCGCGTTGTCTGGTCTTAGTGACGGTGGTCGCCGCCGCCGCGCTATCGATCACCGCTTGTAGCTCGTCGAAGAAGAGCAACACCAACGACCAGGCGGGAGCAACCGCCACTAGCGCCTCCGGCCAGAGCAGCGCGAGCTCGTCCCCGATCAAAATCGGGGTCGTGGCCGACCTCACCGGGCCCGCGTCGTCCACGTTCGGGACCTCGGAGAAGGGCATCAAGGCTTACGCCGACGCCGTCAACGCGGAGGGCGGGGTCAACGGTCACACGATCAAATACGTCATGGCTGACACGGCTTCCACGCCGACCGGAGCGCTGACAGCCGCCGAAAGACTGGTGCAGACGGACAAAGTCTTCGCGGTCATCTCCGACTCGGCGAGCTTCTACGGCGCCGAGGCCTACCTGCTCAAGCAGCATGTCCCGGTGATCGGCACCGGCTTCGACGGCCCGGAGTGGCAGCAAAAGAGCAACACCAACCTGTTCGACGTCATCCCGAACGCCGACCAGTCAACGGTGTACACCACCTATGGCCAAGCTGTGAAGAAGGTCGGCGCGACGACGTGCGGCAGCCTCGGCTATAGCGATTCGCCGAGTTCCACCGCCTCAATCAAGGCCTTTCAGAAGTCCTGCGTCGCGGCCGGTCTGAAGGACGGCTACAGCACCGGCGTCTCCTTCGGCAGCACCGATGTGGCGCCGGTGGCGCTGGCCATGAAGAGCGCCGGGGTCGACTTCGCGTTCATGTCCACCGTGACGAACACCGGGTTCGCCTTCGCGGCGGCGGCCCGAACGGTCGGCAGCAACACCAAGATCTCCTTCCCCACGGGATACGGAGGCGACCTCTTGAAGGTCTCCTCCGCGGTGCAGGCCGCTCAAGGCTTCTATTTCACCGTCTCATTCCAGCCGATCGAAATGGGAACCCCGGCGACGAAGGTCTTGCAGCAGCGGCTGGCCAGCGTGGGCGAGACCGCGTCGCCCGGCTATGCCGAGCAGGTCGCGTACCTGTCCATGGCCGGGGTGGCGGCCGGCATCAAAGCGGCCGGCGACAATCCGACGCCGGCCAGCTTCACCACGGGGCTGCGAGCGGTGACGGATTTTGACGCCGACGGGCTGCTGTCTCCGGTCAAGGTGAGTTTCAGCGACTACGACCCCGCGCAAAGCTGTGTGTGGTTTGTGCAGCTGGAGGGCTCCAAGTTCGTCTTGGTCAACGGGCTCGACCCGATCTGCGGTGGCAAGGTCGCCGGCTAGCGCACCCGGGATCGCTCGATAACCGCTCGAGGGCGGCCACCTCTCAAGGGTGGCCGCCCTCGGTCGTGAGAATCCACTCGTGCTCAAGAGCCCGTGTGCTGTTGAGGAATTAGCGGCGGGCTAGTTATTGCCCGAAGGTGTAACGCAAATCCGCATTGATAAGTTGGTTTAGGCGCTTGCGCATGTGTCCGATGAGCGCTTCATCGGGCAGGGGGTCGTTGACGCTGAGCGTCCAGCGCAGCAATGTTCCGTCTCCCGCGGGCGACATGGTCGAACACGACAATGGCGTCTGGCCGCTTGGTCCACAGGGAGGACCAGGTCAAGCTCGTCGGAGCAGCGGCGGACACAATCGCTGGCCGGCGTTCGTCCTCAAGCAGGTTCAGCCACGGTCGGTGGGGAGCTCGATCGGGATCGGAGAGCGCTTCGAACACTACGTGAGGCGGGGGAGGCTGGGTTCGCGCGCGGCTGCCGACGTCCGTCATGGGCATCGGGCACACGACCCTGAAACGGCGGCGAGGGGTTCCCGGGCACGAGTCATGACTAACGGTAGCGCTCTGAGCTCACAA
>JAOPUY010000404.1 GCA_025963265.1 Frankiales bacterium
CTGGACGTGACCGAGGCGGCTAAGCACCGCATCGCGCAGCAGGGCTTCGACCCGGTCTACGGAGCCCGACCGCTTCGCCGCTTCATCGCCCGCGAGGTCGAGACCCGCATCGGCCGCGCGCTGCTGGCCGAGGCGGTGCCGGACGGGGCGAGCGTCACGATCGACCTCCGCAACGGCGAACTCGACGTCCGATACACCAGCCCGAGTCCGGCGCAGGCACGTCCACCCACCTCGAGCGCGGCATGACCACGGCGCTGGCCTCCAACATCGTCACCTGCCCGAACTGTGGCCGCCGGAACCGGGTGCCCACAGCTGCTGGCGGCAACCCGCGCTGCGGCAACTGCCACCGCTCGCTGCCCTGGATCGTGCCGGCTGACGACACCAACTTCGCCGACATCGCCGAACAGACCAGCCGGTACGTGTTGGTCGACCTGTGGGCAACGTGGTGCGGACCATGCCGGATGGTGAGCCCCGCGCTGGAACGGGTGGCCACCGAGTTGGCCGACGACCTGAAGCTGGTCAAGGTCGACATCGACAGATCCCCGACCCTGGCCCGACGGTTCGAAGTCCAATCCGTGCCCACCCTCCTGGTCCTACGCGACGGTCAGGTCCTCGCTCGTCAGTCCGGCGCCGCCCCAGCCGCTGCCCTGCGCAGTTGGGTCCAGACCGCCATCCAGCGATCCGATCGGAGTCCCTCATGAGCTCATACCTCTTCCGGCCCACCCCGCCCAATCCCGCGGCGGCGGGGCCCCCAGCACAGCGCCGGACCGGTGGCGTCTACCTCGACCCGCACCTGAGCCTGGTCCGCCCCGTCCTTCCACAAACCACGCACAGCTGCCAGGAATGCCTGCAGTTGGGCTCAACCTGGCTGCACCTACGCCTGTGCCTGACCTGCGGGCATGTCGGCTGCTGCGACTCCTCGCCGATGCGGCACGCCCGCGGACACGCCCTAGGCATCGGTCATCCGATCGTGCGTTCCTTCGAGCCCGGCGAGGACTGGCGCTGGTGTTACGTCGATGAGACCTACGTCTGAACCACCGGCAGCTCCCCGGCACGATCCGGCTCCGCTGCCTGAGACCCCGGACTTGCACGGCGCCTACCCACGCCTCGATCCTGACCAACTGCGGACCCTGCTCGCCGAGGGCCAACGCCGACCAACCACGGCAGGCGAAGTCTTGATCCGGGCCGGGAAGCGGAGCGACACCTTCTACGTCCTGCTCAGCGGTCAAGCCGTCGTGCTCCAGGCCGACAGCGGTGGCGCAGGCGAGATCATCCGCGTGCACGGGCCGGGCAGATTCCTCGGCGAGCTCAGCATCCTCACCGGCCAGATCGAGTTCGTCACCACGCGCATTCACCTACCCGGAGAAGTTCTCGCCGTGGCCGCCGACCAGCTGGCGCAAATAGTCCTCCACAACCCGAACCTGGGCGATCTGAGTCTGCGGGCCTACCTCACCCGACGCTCACTGCTCATCGACGCCGGCGTCGGCCTTCGCATCGTCGGCTCCCGCTTCTCCCCGGACTCGAAACGCCTACGCGACTTCGCCTCCCGCAACCGCATCCCGCACCGCTTCCTCGACGTGGAACAAGATCACGCCGCCGAAGAAGTGCTCCGGCAACTCCAGGTCACCCCGTCGGAAACGCCCGTCGTGCTGTGCGGACAGGCCCAGGTGCTGCGTAACCCGAGTAACGCCCGCCTGGCTGAGGCTCTCGGTCTGCGCACCGCGTCCGGGACGCCTGAACTCGCCGACCTCGTCGTCGTGGGCGCCGGTCCGTCCGGGCTGGCCGCCGCCGTCTACGGCGCGTCCGAAGGCTTGAGCACCGTTGTTGTCGATGCGGTCGCGGCCGGCGGCCAGGCCGCCACCTCCTCGCGCATCGAGAACTACCTTGGCTTCCCGGCCGGGATCTCGGGCGCGGAACTGGCCGAACGCGCCGCCATCCAAGCCAACAAGTTCGGTGCCCGCATCCTCATTCCGGGTCAGGCTGTCGCGTTGAGCGAGGACGACGGGCACTATCTTGTGCACCTTGACGGTGGGGATGCTCTGGCCGCCAGATCAGTCGTCATCGCGACGGGCGCCCGCTACCGCAAACTCGCCCTCGAGCGGCTGGTCGAGTTCGAGATGACCAGCATCTACTACGCCGCCACCCGGTTCGAAGCACAGCGCTGCGGCAGCGACCCGATCGCGGTAGTCGGGGGCGGCAACTCAGCCGGCCAGGCCGCGCTATTCCTCGCCGCGCAGGCGCCCGTTTATCTAATCGTGCGCGGACCCGACCTCGCACGCGACATGTCGCGCTACCTCATCGACCAGATCGAAGCAACCGAAGCTATCTCGGTACTGACCGACACTGAGGTCATCGAGCTGATCGGCGACCGCGTCCTAGACGCTGTCGTCATCGCCAACAAGCGGACCGGCGAGCGCAGGAGGCTGTCGGTGAAGGCATTGTTCGTCTTCATCGGCGCCGTGCCCTGCACGAGTTGGCTCACGAGCACGATCGAGCTTGATCCGGACGGATTCGTCCTCACCGGCGACGCAGTCGCCCATGCCGGGCAGGCCGAACACGCCGAACACGCCGACAAAGCGGCCAGCACGGAACCCGGCTCCGTGCCGCTGCCGCTGGAGACCAGTCGGCCCGGAGTGTTCGCAGTGGGCGACGTCCGCAGTGACTC
>JAOPUY010000414.1 GCA_025963265.1 Frankiales bacterium
AGGAGCTGCAGATCGCGATCAACGTGTGGCTGGACCGGGCGCCGGACTTCACCCTGCCGAGCGCCGAGCGGGCGGGCCTGCGCTACAACACGATGGGCATGTTCTCCCTGCACCACCTGCCCTTGCAATGGACACCGCCCAGCGGCTAAGGGTCTGGCGTCAGTCGTGGTCTTGCTCTTGTGACGGGAAGGTTTCGCAGGTATACAGCGGATAGCTGAAACTTTCCTAGTCTTCGGCGCGTGACTCGATGGGATGGTGTGACTGCTCATGGGTGGACCCTTGGACGGCCTGAAGGTTGTCGAGATCGGCAACAGCCTCACGATCGCCCAGGCGGGAAACCTGTTCGCCGACTTCGGGGCCGAGGTGGTGTCGGTCGAGCCGCCGGGCGGAGTTTCGCTGCGATCGGAACCGGGCTTCCGGTTTATCGGGCGGGGCAAGCAGTCGATCGTGTTGGACCTGCGAGACAAGGCCGAGGCCGAGGTCGCGCTGCGCTTGGCCGCCGGGGCCGACGTCGTGCTCACGTCGCTGCGTCCGGCGGCATTGGAGCGGTTCGGCCTGAGCCACGAGGTCGTGGCCCAGGTCAACCCGCGGGTCGTGTACGGCTCGGTCACCGGCTGGGGCCGCGTTGGTCCGCTCCGGGACGCCAAGGGCTATGAGGGCCTGATCATGGCCAAGATCGGGGCGAACGTCGCGCACCAGCGGATGACCACCCGGCCCGGCCCGGCGTTTCTGAGCGTGCCGTTCGCATCCTGGAGCGCCAGCCAGACGCTGTTGCAGGGCATCTTCGCCGCCTTGTTGGAGCGCGAGAGCAGCGGAATCGGCCAGCTCGTCGAGACCAGCCTCGCCCACAGCCTGGGCGGCCTGGATCCCTGGACGCAAGTGAACGCCTACCTCACCACGCAATTCCCCGACGCGTTCTCCTCGGCGCTGCCCATCGCGGCCGATGGCAGCCCCAACTCCTCCTTCACTTACAAGCTGCTGGTGGCCATCACCAAGGACGGCCACTGGCTGCAGTTCTCCGAGGTCCAACCGCGGCTGTTCGACGCGTTCATCCACGCGGCCGGCTTCGACTGGATGAAGGAGGACCCGAGGTGGGCGGAGTTCGTCGAGATGTGCATCAATACGGTGAACATCCCGGACAGCGCCGATGCGGCCCAGCGGTTCGAGTTCTGGAATCTGCTTCTCGCCGAGGTCCGCAATCGCACCCTGGCCGAGTGGCAGGCCGTCTTCGACGCCGACCCCAACGTCTTCGCTGAGGTGTTCCGCCGGGGCACCGCGCTGCTGCACCACCCTCAGCTGGAAGCCGAGGGGCAGACCGTCGTAATCGCCGACCGGGAGCACGGCGACGTGCTGCAGCCGGGGGCGCTGATCCGCCTCAGTGACACGCCAGCGCAACTGGGCGCCGACGCCCCTCGGGTCGACGAGCACGGCGAGCAGCTGCGGGCTCGCGCCGCTGCTGAATCGCTAGCGCCGCAGGCCCCGAAGGCCGCCGCGAGTGGCTCGGCTGGCGCGTTGCCGCTGGCCGGCGTCACCGTGCTGGAGCTCGGGACGTATTACGCCGCGCCCTACGGGGCCACCGTCCTGACCGACCTCGGCGCTCGGGTCATCAAGATCGAGGAGCTCGGCGGCGACCCGATGCGCAAGGCCCAGCCCTTCCCCGAGGCGGGCGCCATCAAGGTGCTGCAGGGCAAGGAGTCGGTGACGCTGGACCTGGCGGCGCCGGAGACGAAAGACATCCTCGCCCGGATCGCGCAGTCGTGCGACCTGGTGTTGTGCTCGTTCCGGATGGGTGTCGCCGACCGGCTCGGCGTCGGCGCCGACGCGCTGCGGGCGGTGAACCCGAACATCATGTACCTCGACGCCCCCGGCTTTGGCATCAAGGCGCCGTACGGCAACCGGCCGGCCTTCGCGCCGACCATCGCCGCCGGCAGCGGCATCGCGATGCGCAACGCGGGTGCGCTCGTGCCCGAAGGCGTGCCGGACGACTTCGACGTGATCCGCCGGCGCGCCCTGCAGCTGCAAGCGGCCGGCGGCAGCTCAGCGGCCCAGCCGGACGGCGTGGCCGGACTCGCCGTCGGCACGGCCCTCGGCTTCGCCGCCTACCTGCAGCGCAAGGGCTTGGGCGGCCAACGGCTGCTGACGACGATGCTGCAGTCGTGCGCGCATTGCCTGTCTGAGGACATGGTCGAGTACGCCGACCGCGGCCTGGCCCCGACCGCCGACGCGGGAGCGCACGGCTTCAGCGCGCTGTACCGGCTCTATGAAACGGGCGACGGCTGGGTGTTCCTGGCCGCCCCGGCCCCGCACGAGTGGGCGCCGCTGGTCCGAGCCCTGCAGCGCGAGGTCGACCTCGACCACGATCCGCGCTTCGCCACCGCCGCCGACCGTCAGAACAACGACGCCGCGCTCGCCGAGCAGCTCGGGCTGGCGCTGAAGTCCAAGACGGCCCAGCAGTGGGAAGAATCCCTGCTGGCCCAGGACATCGGCTGTGTGGCCGTGGGCCAAACGCCGGTGGAGCAGGTCTTCATGGGCGAGTTCGCGCAGCAGCACGGCTGGCTCGAGGTCGTTGAGAGCCCAGTGCTGGGCGATTACCCGCGCTTGGGGCCGTTCGTGACGTTCTCCCGGTCCTCATCGGTGGCCGCGGTCGGCTGCACTCTGGGCCAGCACACCGAGCAGGTGCTGGTCGAGTTCGGCTACCAGCCCGAGGAGATCAGCGACTTCGTGACCCGGGGAATCGCCTATCTGGGTTGAGCCTTCGGGTGCGCGGAGCCGCTACTGGCCCTGGGCGATCTGGGCCGTCGCCGCAAGCGAGTTGAAGAACTCGAGGGCTGGGTCCCAGGATTGCTCAGGCGTGTCGAACATCAAGATGTAGGTCGCGCCGCCCGCGATCCACAATCGCTCCCGCGCGTGCCGGACTAGCCCGAGGCTGTTGTGGTAATTCGAGAACTCGATGTCGACCGAATCCGTCCCGAGGAAGGTCCCGAATGACTCGCTGACGATCTCGACCGCTGGGTCGGCGGCTTTCAAGGCCGCGATCGAGGCGTCGGCCTCGGCCGAGATCGTCGCTGCCGGGGTGGGATTCTCGACTCCGATGCGGAAAAACGCCGCGGTCAGTTCGTCGACGCCCAATGGCTCGACGTAGTCGCTGACACCGCCGCCCGAGGACAGGTCAGGGGTCCAGCCGGCGCCGACGCTGACCGTGATGCCGCCGGGGCCGCTGTAGGTCTGGGTCGGGGCGATCGGTGGCGGATCCGTCGCCGTCGAGTCCGAGGGGGCTGGATCGGCTGGGGTGATGCCGGGGCCGCCCGAGGCTGGGTGGTCTGATGCGGGCGGGCTCGTGCTGGGCGTCGTCGCGCTGGGCTGGGCCGCGGTTGGCGCTCCCGCCGTCTGGTTTGCCACCGAGCGGGTGGGGTCGGACTGGGCGGGGATCGGTTCGGCGCTGCCGGACTGAGCGGGAGTGGGTTGGCCCGCATCCGAGCCGGTCGAGGTCCGCAGCGCCGGGAGGACGGGCGGGTTGGCGATCTGGCTCGGGGCTGTCCCGGTCGAGGGCAGCGAGGTGGGGGGTGCGCCGGCTGGGGGCGCTGACGTCGACTGGTCGCCCGCACTGACACCGGTGTTGGCCTGGGCGGCGGCCAGGCGGGTCGAGCTCTCGGATTGGTGCGAAGTCCGGACGACGACGGTGACGACGAAGGCGACCGCGACCGTCGAGGCCAGCAGGATCGCTAGTAGGTTTCCGACTCGCTCGTTGGGGAGACGGCTGTAGCTGGGGCCGACGCGCGACGGGTCCCTGCTCACGATTCTTGACGACGAAGTGAGGGAGTATGACTCGCTGAGACTTTTCGTGTCGGAACGCTAACGCAAAGTGAAATCGTCCGCACGCCATTGTGCGTCTCGTCGGACTCGACGGTGCCTGCCATTCAGTCAGCCATTTCTTTTGATGTCACGTGACTTCGTTATCCAACAGATCTTTGCCTCGATAATCAAGTATTGCGGGCTGAACGGCGAATAACTCACGATTTTGCGGCCGATTCGAGGTTCCCGACAAACAGCGTATTAACAAGTCCGAAATACGCGTTTCCGAATTGCTGGTCAGTCGAGAATGTAAAGCTAAAGCAAAGGTCGAATGTTGGAAATGGCACGGTGGACGCCGGGAATTCGTTCCACCGGACGAAATTGCGCTCGTTGCGGCGATTAGGCGCGTGAGAGCCGCGCGGCCTCGCGGGCCGCACGAGCGTTCGGTTGCCCAGCCCGCGAGCCGGCGAGCTTCGCGGCTAGGTGATCGCCCACCGTCACCGGCTCGTAGAGCGCCGGACGGTCGGGGCTCACACAGCCGGGCAAGCACTCGATCACCGCGTCGATGTTGCCGTCGTGGAAGAAGGCGGCCGAGCGACGCGGCACCAGCTGGCCGTCGACGCGGGGGGCGGCCACCCGGTGCATCGTGGAGAGCCAGCTGTCGTTGGTCCAGGGCGCGAGGGCGTCGCCTAGATTGAGCAGCAGCGCGCCG
>JAOPUY010000417.1 GCA_025963265.1 Frankiales bacterium
CTCGGCCAGGATCTCCGGCGTGGAGGCGTCCGAGCTGCCCTCGCCCTTGATTCCCAGCTCGGCCACCAGAGCGAAGGCGATGATCGTCTCGATCCGGTCCCGCGCCACTCCGAGCTCCACCGCGAGCCGGACGTAGTCCGGGCCGAAGGTGTCGATGAAGGCGTCGATCCCGGACGGGGCCGCGTCCCGCAGGCGATCGATCAAGCCGTCGCCGTAGGAGACCGGCGTGACGCCGACCGTCCGCAGCCAGTCGTGATTGGGCTCGGACGCGATGCCGATGACGTTCGCCCCGCGCACCTTGAGCAGCTGCACGACCAACGAGCCGACGCCACCGGCCGCGGCCGAGACGGCGACCGTCTCGCCCGGCTTAGGGGCGATCGCGCGAACCGCGGCGTAGGCCGTGACGGCGACGACGTACAAGGAGCCGGCAACCTCCCACGGCAGGCCGGCCGGCTTGGCGATCAGTTGGCTCGTCGGCACCGCGACGTACTCGGCGTGGCTGTTTCGGCGATCGCTCCAGCCCATCACCTCATCCCCGACGCAGAAGCCCGTGGCCCCGGCGCCGAGTTCGGTGACGACGCCGGCCAGGTCGCTGCCCTCGCCGGAGGGGAAGGTGGCCGGGAACACCGCGTCGAGCAATCCTTTGCGAATCGAGGCCTCGCCGGGATTAATCCCCGCCGCCCGCACCTGCACGACGACTTCGCCGGCCCCGGCGGTCGGTGGCGCCACCTCCTCGACCCGGAGATTGCTGATCGGGCCGTACTCGTCGAATCGAACCGCTTTCATGGCAGCTTCCCTTCCCGGCGGCCTCGCGGGCCGCCCGGCGCTTGTTCGCCAGCGCGGCCTACCGACTCCGACTTCGACTCTACGACCGCGCTCGCGTCATGACCGGCGGGTCAACCGCGTCTAAGCAAGCGTGCGGACACCTTGGGCAACGGCTTTCGGTTTTTCTCGACGAGCGGTTCGGCGGCTGCGCGCTCGAAAGTTCATCTCCCCGGCGCGAGGCATCTTCTACGTCTCGTCCTTCCGCGCGGCCGACGACGAGCTCGTCCTTCGGGGAATTCTCATCTGCGAAGGCGTGAAGGAAGCCTCGGCCACCCATCGCTGTCGGCCACCGGGCGGCCGTCCACCGCGGCGAGGTCAATGGCTTCCGGTCACCGTCGATCTGGCCGATCCGCATCGGATGTATGTCCGCTGGAATGAATTGTGAGCGCGCCGGTCTAGCTGGGATCCGCCGCCGCGGGAAGACCGAAACGGCTGCGACTGTCGGCCGGAACCAGGTCGAGATAATCCAGGTGCTTTTCGATGAAGGCTTTCACGAACGGACAGAACGGCAGCACCGAGATTTGCTCAGTCCGTAGCTCGTTCAAGGTTGCGGAGATAAGCGCGCTCGCCAGCCCCTGGCCGCCGAATCGCGGCTCGATCTTGGTGTGGGTCAGCGCCAGCAATTGCCGGCCGGCGACCTGATACTCGGTCATGCCCGCCCATTCGCCGTCGACCCACACCTCGAATCGGTGCTCGGCCGGATTCCGGCGGACCACCACCGTCGCCGCGGACCCGTCCTGGTCATCCACCGGTCGCCCGTCACTCATAGCTCGCGACGTTACCGCCGCAATCAGTCATGGACGTAATCGCGCCATCGGAAAAGCCCATCCACAAGGTACTGTTTTTCTCAGCGGTTCAGCAGCCAGCCGTGTGGCGTTCTCTGCTGGTTCTGCTTTAGTCCCCCGAGCTACCACCGGCCAGATGAATACTCATGGCGAAGGCGGCGCGCTAATGACTGATCTCCAACACCTGAATGAGCTCTTCGCAGCAAGCGAGGACCCCTGGCACACCCGCAGTGGCTGGTATTCCGAGCGCAAACGCGAGCTATTGCTGGCCAGCCTGCCCAACGCTCGCTACAGCTCGACTTTCGAGCCGGGCTGCCGAGGTGGCGACCTCACGCTGTCCCTCGCCTCGCGCAGCGACCGAGTGCTTGCTGTCGACGCCCGCCGAGAAGCAGTCTCGCAGGCCGCCCAGCGCACCGCGCACCTGTCCAATGTCGACGTGCAGCGGCGTTACCTGCCCGAGGAGTGGCCGGCCAACGAACGCTTCGACCTCATCGTGCTGCACGAGATCGGCCTCGGCTTCGACCCGGCCAACTGGGCTGGGCTGGCGGCGGCCATTCGAGACAGCCTCTCGGCCGACGCCACGGTCTTGGCCTGCCACTGGAAGCACGAGTTCGCCGAGCGCAACCTGGACACCCACACGCTGCACAATCTGCTCAACACGATCATGGGCCTGCCCCGGCAGACGACGATCTCCGACTCCGACTTCACCCTTGATGTCTGGACGACTCGGCAGCGAACCGTCGCTGGGCTCGACGGGGCCTACCGGCTTGCGTAATGCCGCGTCCGCCCGGCTCGATTCTCATCCCTCGCAAAGGTCTCAGAAGTCGCAATTAACCAAGCCGGCGGTCCCTGGTCCCATCCCGGAAATGTGGAAGCGAGACACTGGAGCGATGCAGCTCTGGCCAGGCAAGGCGTATCCCCTCGGCGCCACCTACGACGGATCCGGCACGAACTTCGCGCTGTTCAGCGAGGTCGCCGAGCGCATCGAGCTGTGCCTGTTCGACGCCGAGGGCGCTGAGTCCCGCATCGAGCTGCCGGAGGTCGACGGCTTCGTCTGGCACGCGTTCCTGCCCGGCATCGAACCGGGCCAGCACTACGGCTACCGCGTGTACGGGCCGTACGCGCCGGAGCACGGCGATCGCTGCAACCCGAACAAGCTGCTGCTCGACCCGTACTCCAAGGCCATTGACGGCACGTTTGAGTGGGATCAGTCGCTGTTCAGCTACAACTTCGGCGACCCGGACAGCCGCAACGACGAGGACTCGGCCGCGAGCATGCCGAAGTCGGTCGTCATCAGCCCGTTCTTCGACTGGGGCGTGGACCGCCCGCCTAAGCGGGAGTACGCCGACTCGGTGATCTACGAGGCCCACGTCAAGGGGCTCACTCAGACCCATCCCGGGATCCCGGAGGAACTGCGCGGCACCTACGCCGGCATCGCCCACCCGGTGATCATCGAGCACCTCAACGCGCTCGGAGCCACGGCCATCGAGCTGATGCCGGTGCACCACTTCGCCAATGACTCCACCCTCATCGACAAGGGGCTGTCCAACTACTGGGGCTACAACACGATCGGCTTCTTCGCCCCCGACTCGAAGTATGCCGTCAGCGGTTCCCCTGGATCTCAGGTGACAGAGTTCAAGGCGATGGTCCGAGCGCTGCACGAGGCTGGCCTGGAAGTGATTCTCGACGT
>JAOPUY010000420.1 GCA_025963265.1 Frankiales bacterium
AGCGGCGCGTCCACCACCCAGAGGAAGGACCACGCCGACTCGTCGATCAAGCCGCCGCGCCGACCGATCTCGAGCCGGGCCGCCCCGAGCAAAGCCTGGGACGTCTTGCGCGGACCAGCGGCGAAGAAGACGCAGTCGCCGGGCTGCGCGCCGACGGCCTCGGCCAGGCCGGCCCGCTCGGCCTCGGAGATGTTCTTGGCGACCGGGCCGCCCAGCTCACCGTCCGGGCCGACCAGCACATAGGCCAGTCCGCGGGCGCCGCGCTGCTTGGCCCATTCCTGCCAGGCGTCGAGTTGCTTGCGGGGCTGAGCGGCGCCGCCGGGCATGACGACTGCGCCGACGTAGGGCGCCTGGAACACCCGGAACTCGGTCTGGGCGAAGTAGGACGTGCACTCGGTCAGCTCGAGGCTGAGCCGGAGGTCGGGCTTGTCCGAGCCGTAGCGGTCCATCGCCTCGGCGTAGGTCATCTGCCGGATGTCCGGCTCGATCTCATAACCGATCAGGCCCCACAGCGCGCGCAGCACCTGCTCGGCGAGCGCGATCACGTCGCTCTGCTCGACGAAGCTCATCTCGATGTCGAGCTGGGTGAACTCGGGCTGCCGGTCCGCGCGAAAGTCCTCGTCGCGGTAACAGCGGGCGATCTGGAAGTAGCGTTCCATGCCGGCGACCATCAGCAGCTGCTTGAACAGCTGCGGGGACTGCGGCAACGCGTACCAGGAGCCAGGCTGCAGCCGGGCCGGCACGAGGAAGTCCCGGGCGCCCTCGGGGGTCGAGCGGGTGAGCGTCGGCGTCTCGATCTCGACGAACTCGTTGGCGTGCAGCACGTCTCGGGCCGCCTTGTTGACCTGGCTGCGCAGCCGGATGGCGGCCGCCGGCGCCGGGCGGCGCAGATCGAGATAGCGGTACTTCAGCCGCGCCTCCTCGCCGACCTCGCTGTGGTCATCGATCTGAAACGGCAGCACGGCCGACTCGTTCAGCACCTCGACGTGGCTGGCCACGACCTCGATCTCGCCCGAGGCGATGTTGGCGTTGGCCTTGCCCTCGAGCCGCAGGCGGACCTCGCCGATGACCTGGATGCAGTACTCGTTGCGCAGACCGTGGGCCACCGGCTCGTCCCGGATGACGACCTGGACCAGACCGGAGGCGTCGCGGAGGTCGATGAAGGCGACCCCGCCGTGATCGCGCCGACTGGCCACCCAGCCCGCCAGCGTGACGGTCTCGCCAGCTTGACTCGCGCCGAGCGAGCCGGCCTCATGCGTGCGCAGCACAGAATGTCCCTTCGAAATCTCAGCGGCTGATCGGCAGCAGTCTGAGGATCAGCGTCGTGCGTTGGAGCGATTCTCCCACCTGCGACCGACGGTCAATCGCCGCTGGTCAGGATCTGTGGACGAAGGTCCTCCAGCGGCGGCGTCCAGGTGGCGGCGTCGGCCGGGACCTGCTCGCCGCTGCGGATGTCCTTCACCTCGTCCTGGGGCTCATCCGCGCGCTCGCCCGTTGGCGCCCCCAGGGCGTCATCCTGGAGTTCCGGTTGCGCGGGGAACCACACGAACGGGATGCCCCGGCGTTCGGCGAAGCGGATCTGCTTGCCGAACTTTTGCGGCGTCGGCGCGACCTCGGTCGCGATCCCCCGCCGCCGTAGCTCTTGCGCGATCGCGTCGCAGCGGACCCGAGAGTGCTCGTCGGGCAACGCGATGAGCACCGCCGAAGGCACCGACCGGTTGGCGGTCAGCTTCTTGCGGCCGAACAAGGGCATCAGCAGCCGAGTGACGCCGAGGGAGATTCCGACGCCGGGGTAGGTCGTCCGGCCGTCGCTGGCCAGCGAGTCGTAGCGGCCGCCCGAGCAGACCGAACCGAGGCTCTCATAGCCGCTCATCCGGGTCTCGAACACCGTCCCGGTGTAATAGTCCAGGCCGCGGGCGATACGCAGGTCGGCCTCCACGACCAACCGGTCAGTGGACACCGAGGCGCACCCGTCGATGACCGCGGCCAGTTCGGCCAATCCCTCCGACAACAGCTCGTGGCTGACGCCCAAGGCCTGCACCCGCTCGACGAACGAGGTGTCCTGGGCCTGGATCTCAGCCAGCCGCAAGCAGAGCTGGGCCTGCTCGTCATCGAGCCCGGCCTCTTCGACCAGCATGGTGGCGATGACGGCCGGGGGCACCTTGTCGATCTTGTCGATGACCCGCATCACCGGCGCCGGGTCGGGCGCGCCGAGGCCGCGGTAGAAGCCCTCGATCAGCTTGCGGTTGTTGATCTGCAGCCGCAGCGGCGGCAGGAAGGACAGGCAGCTGAGCGCCTCGGCCATCACCCGGGCCACTTCGACGTCGTGGTGGAAGGGCAGCGCGTCCTTGGCGACGACGTCGATGTCGGCCTGGGTGAACTCTCGGTAGCGGCCCTCCTGCGGCCGTTCGCCCCGCCAGACCTTCTGGATCTGGTAGCGGCGGAACGGGAAGTCCAGCTTGCCGGCGTTCTCCAAGACGTAGCGGGCGAAGGGCACGGTCAGGTCGAAATGCAGGCCGAGGGTGTTGGCGTCCGCTCCAGGGCCAGCCTCGCCCGAGTCCTCTGAGTCGGCTTGCAGTCGCCGCAGCAGGTAGACCTCCTTGTCGATCTCGCCCTTGCGCAGCAGCTGGTCCAGCGGCTCAGCGGCCCGGGTCTCGATCGGCGCGAAGCCGTGCAGCTCGAAGGTGGTGCGCAGCTGCTCGATGACCTGCAGCTCGACGAACCGCTCGGCCGGCAGCAGCTCGGGGAACCCGCTCAGCGGGGTCGGTTTGGACAGCGATGGCTTGGGTTGGCTCACATCAGTTCTCTCAGGAAGGGGTTAGTCCGCCGTTCGCGGCCAATCGTGGTCTGCGGACCGTGGCCGGGCAACACGATTACGTCGTCGGCCATCGGCAGGATCACGCGCTTCAGCGACTCGTTCATCTCGGCCAGCGAGCCGCCGGGCAGGTCGGTGCGCCCGATCGAGCCGGCGAACAGCACGTCGCCGGCGAACAGGATCCGCTGCTCGTCCTCGCTGGGCACGTCGAAGACGACAGAACCGGGCGTGTGCCCCGGCGCGTGGCTGACGGTGAGGTCCAGCCCGGCGATGGTGAGCACGTCGGCGTCGTTCATCAGCCGGACGTCGTCGGGCTCGGCGAAGGTCAGTCCCTCGAGTCCGAAGATCGGCGCGCCGATCGGCAGGCCCATGTCCGTCCACGGGTCGGCGATCTTGCTGCGGTCGGCCCCGTGGATGTAGGCCGGGACATCGTTGGCCTGGCAGACCGGCAGCACCGAGAACACGTGATCGAGGTGGCCATGGGTCAGCACGACCGCGACCGGGTGCAGGCGGTGCTTGGCGATGATCTCGTCGAGCTGGCCGGTGACGCCGTAGCCCGGGTCGACGACGATGCACTGCTCGCCCGGGCCGGCCGCCAGCACGAAGCAGTTGGTGCCGGCCAATTGCGCGGGAAATCCCTCGATCAACATCCGATCAGCCTACCGACCGGGTCAGACTGGCCGGAAAGCCGCAACGCGCGAGCCCGGCGTCGACCGCGCTCCGCGACGCTCGGCCGCCCGGGCGCTCAGCCCTTGTCGTACTCACAGCCAGCTGTTTTCTCACCGTCAAGGAACATTTCGTAGACTGCGGCAGCATTGCCGACAATGTCGCCGCGCCGCGGTGGCGCCCGAGGAGGACCAGCCGTGCCCACCAGCAAGCAACGCCGTGAAGCGGCACGACGTCACCTGGAGCGCCAGCAGGTCCGGCGGCAGCAGGCCCAGACCCGTCGCCAGAAGGCGACGCTGGCCGCGACCGTCGGCGGAATACTAGTGCTGATCGCGGTGGTCGTCGTGGTCGTGATCATGTCCAGCGGCGATGGCGGCAAGAGCAGCGCGGCGGCCTCATCCTCCGCGAGCGCGTCGGCCAGCGCCTCAGCGACCGCGTCGGCCACCAGCACGAAGGCGGCGCTGCCCACGCGCGCGCCGGCCGTCATCAACCGGGCGGCGAAGACCTCGACCGGTCCGTGCAAGTACACCGAGTCGGCCACCGCGCTCAAAGCGGGCAACCTCTTCGACACCGGGTTGCCGCCGGACCCGACGCCGACGCCGAAAACCGACTCGACCGCGGTTTTCAACACCAACCTGGGCAAGATCACGGTGACGCTGGACGCGGCGAACGCGCCCTGCAACGTGCAGAGCATCAAGTACCTGATCACGCAGAAGTACTACGACAACACCGCCTGCCCCCGCTCGGTGAACTCCGGCATCTTCGTGGTCCAGTGCGGCGACCCGTCGGAGACGACCAGCGGCGGGCCGTCCTACACGACCAAGGATGAGAGCCTGGCCGGCTCGAAATACCCGGCCGGGACGCTCGCGATGGCCAACTCGGGGGCGGACACCAACGGCAGTCAGTTCTTCTTCATCACCAAGGACAGCACGTCCGCGCTGGGACCGAAGTACACGGTGATCGGGCATGTCACCGGCGGCCTGGACATTCTCACCAAGGTCGCGACCGGCGGCGATGACGGCTCTAACTCCGCCGGCGGTGGACGCCCGAACATCGACCTGATCTTCAAGACGGTGACCGTCTCCTAGCCGGGGCGCCGAAGGCTGGCAACGAATCGCGGCCCTCACGACATCTGAGGGTGCGTGGAGCCTCTGAGCAGCGTGCCGAGCGAGCCAGCTGGGCCCCCTCCGACGTCTGAGCGACGCCGGGGTTGGGCCAAGCGACGCTGGACGGTTCCGTTAGCGGCGGCGGTCGGAGTGCTCGCGTTGATCGGCGGCACCCTGGCAATCGGTTCGGCGGCGCACGGCCACCACCGAACTGCCACACCCCTGCCGGCAGCCGCCGTGACGCCGACGCCGGCCAGCGTCGCGGCCCACGAG
>JAOPUY010000443.1 GCA_025963265.1 Frankiales bacterium
ACGCTGCTCGGTCGGATGCCGTCCGCCGTGGGATATCAGCCCACGCTGGCGGATGAGATGGGCCAGCTGCAGGAGCGGATCACCTCCACGCGGGGTCACTCGATCACCTCGATGCAGGCGATCTACGTTCCCGCCGACGACATCACCGACCCGGCGCCCCACACCGCGTTCGCCCACCTCGACGCGACGACCGTGCTCTCGCGGCCGATCTCGGAGAGGGGCATCTACCCGGCCGTCGACCCGCTGGACTCGACCTCGCGGATTCTCGATGCGCAGTACATCGGCCAGGAGCACTACGACGTGGCCACCGAGACCAAGCGGATCCTGCAGCGCTACAACGAACTGCAGTCCATCATCGCCATCCTGGGCATCGACGAGCTTTCCGAAGAGGACAAGATCCTGGTCGGCCGGGCTCGTCGGATCGAGCGATTCCTGTCGCAGAACACCTTCGTGGCCAAGCAGTTCACCGGCATCGAGGGCTCGTTCGTGCCGATAGAGGAGACCATCGAGGCCTTTAAGCGCCTCGCGGCCGTCGACTTCGACAGCTACCCCGAGCAGGCGTTCTTCATGTGCGGTGGCATCGAGGACCTGGAGCAGAAGGCTCGCGAGCTTCGTGACGCCTGAGTCTTCCGCGATCGCGCTAGGGAAGGGACGAGCGAATGGCTAGCACCATGCAGGTCGAGCTCGTCTCGGTCGAGCGACCCATCTGGTCCGGCGAGGCCACTGCGGTCTACGCCCGCACGCCCGAGGGCGAGATCGGCGTGCTCGCCGGGCACACGCCCTTGCTGGGTGAGCTGGTGCCGGGTTGGATCGTTCGCATCGAACAGGCTGATGGCGTCGAGCAGCGGATCGCCGTGCACGGCGGCTTCCTGTCGGTGCGCGATGACGGCGTCTCGGTGCTGGCCGAGATCGCCGAGTCAGCCGATGAGATTGACGTCGCTCGCGCGCACGCCGCCCTGGAGCGCGCGGGGGCTGGCACCGATCCGGAGGCGGTGGCGGCGCGGAACCGGGCCCTGTCCCGGCTGCGGGCCGCAGGCGAACAGATCTGAGCAAGGTAGGGCACTAAACGCAGTCCCGCCGCCGAACAGAGCAGCGGGCGCGACGGTCGCTGATGGAGGCACGCGGTGACGACGCTGGAGATCCTCGGCGTCGTCGCGGTGTGCCTTCTTTTCCTGTTGACGGTCGCCGCCTGGGCCCTGGTAGTGATACATCAGCGACGAATCGCCTCCTCCGTCGGCGGCCTGGTCGTGGCGCTCAAGCGCAACGATCAACGGTGGGCCAACGGCGTCGGCCGTTACTCCGGCGATGAGTTCGTCTGGTATCGAACGCTTACGCTCTCGCCGGCGGCGGCCATGCGGCTGCCGCGCAGCGAGCTGAGCGTGGTGTCCAGTCGGGCCTGGGACCCCGCGCGCGACATGGCGCTGCGGCCGAACCTCTCGATCGTGGAGTGCGCGTTCCGCGGCGAGACCATCAGCCTGGGGTTCCCCGACACTGGCCTGACCGGGTTTCTCTCCTGGCTCGAAGCCTCAGCCCCCCGCTTCTAACAAACGGCGCGTCCGGCAGGAGCTAGCGCTCGCCGCCGGGGGTCCAGAGCACGTCGCCGTCGGGGTTGGCGCAGCGGGCCAGGATGAACAGCAGGTCGGAGAGTCGGTTGAGATAGGTGGCAGCCAGCGGGTTGGTCGTCGTCGGCTCCTCGGCGATCAGCGCCCAGGTGCTCCGCTCGGCCCGGCGGGCGATCGTTCGGGCGACGTGCAGCAACGCCGCCGCTGGCGTGCCACCGGGCAGGATGAAGCTGGCCAGCTTGCTCAGCCGCTCGTTGTACTCATCGCACCACCCCTCCAGCCGGCTCACGTAGGCCTCGGTGATCCGCAGCGGGGGATAGGCCGGGGCCTCGGCGATGGGAGTGCAGAGGTCGGCGCCGACGTCGAACAAGTCGTTTTGAATGCGGCGCAGCACGGCCGACAGCTCGTCCGGCAGCTCGCCGAGGGCAATCGCGGCGCCGATCGCGGCGTTGGTCTCATCGGAGTCGGCGTAGGCGCCGACCCGCACGCTGGTCTTGGGCACCCGGCTCATGTCGCCCAGCGCCGTCGTCCCGTTGTCCCCGGTCTTGGTGTAAATGCGAGTCAGATGCACGGCCATGGTGGCCAATCTATCGAGTGCGGCGCGACCGTCGAGGCCGCCGAGCGTCATTTCGGACCGGGACCGGGCGACTAGGCTGTCGTGGTGCAGGTATTACGAGTGGTCGGCGGCGCTCGCCTGGCCGGCGAGGTCAGCGTTGTCGGAGCGAAGAACAGCGTCTTGAAGTTGATGGCCGCGGCGCTGCTGGCCCCCGGGCTGACCCACATCTCGAATCTTCCCGACATCTTCGACGTCGAGGTCATGAACCGGTTGCTGGAGCGACTGGGGTGCACGATCGATGAGACCCAGCGCTCGGGCGACACCGACCGGGTCTCGATCCTGGTGCCCGACGAGCCCAATCACCGCGCTCCCTACGAGCTGGTCCGCCGGATCCGCGGATCGATTTGCGTGCTCGGCCCGC
>JAOPUY010000452.1 GCA_025963265.1 Frankiales bacterium
CGTTGGAGAAGCGGTACTCATAGTGCGAGTCACCGGGCAGCAGGATCTCCTCCACCCCTTCGGCGACCAGCGCCTGGGCGGTCAGAGCGAGGGCCTCGTGCTGGCAGTGCACGTCTGAGATGACCCCGACCTTCACTCGGCCGCCTCGGGCGTCGCAGTGTCGAGGATGACCCGCAAACCGGCGATGATGACGTCGATCGCGAAGTCGCGGAAGTCGGGTCTGTGCAGCTCGCCCCAGACCGGCTGGATTTGCTGCAGCGCGGAGGACTCCCCGGGCGTCACGACCCGGCCGGAGCTGTTGCGCAGTTCGCGCTCGATGCCGGAGCGTCCCATGCCGTAGGAGTGGATCAGGCTGAAGCCGAGCGCGGCCTGGCGCTCGGTGAAGCCCGCCTCCAGCAGGATCCCCACGTAGGCGTCGATCAGGCGCCAACCCTGCGTGGTCGGACGGGTGTCGAACACCGCCTGGTCGATGCCGGGGCAGGAGCGCATCACGAGGAAGCTGCGGTGGTTCAGCTCCCGCAGCCGGTCCTCCCAGCTGCCCTCGTCCGGGCCGGGCACTTCGATCTGCTTCAAGACGTCGTCGACGATCAGCGCGACCAGGTCCTCTTTGTTGCCCACGTGGTGGTAGGTCGCCATGTGGGAGACACCGAGTTCACGGGTCAAGGCCCGCATGCTCAACGCGTCGAGCCCGTGCTCGGCGACGAGCTTGCGCGCGACGCGCAGGATTTCAGCGACATCCAGCGGACGCGACGCGGTTCCCGATTTCTTGCCCGAAACGGCCCGGGCGCGAGTCGGACGTGTGCTCTCAACGGTCACGACACGCTCCCAGCACCTAGACTCCTCCGACGACGATCATCGTGCGAACATCCTAGCGTCCCTTACCGTAAGGCACTCCGTCCAGCTTCAGCCGCCAATCGCGCGAGTGATCGGTCTGACAAGCCTCGATCGTGGCGTTCGGACGGTGCGCCTTCTACCGTAGGCCACAGTACTTTGACGCTGTAAACCACCAGTCAGGATGAACAGGTCAATCATGAGCCCCATATCGATCGCCCTCGATCCGCGCCACGGCATGCACGAGCCGACCACCGCCACCCCAGCGCGGGTGGCCAATTCGGTGCGGCGCACGACCAGCGTCGACATGCTGCGGCCGGACGGCACGATGGGCGACCTGCTGCTCGAGGGCCGCGGCCGCGACGTCTGGACCGGACCGGGCGGCGAACTCGCGATCCTGGACGAGGCCGCGATGCACGCCGTCGTCGACTTCAACCACGGCCAGCTCATGACCGCGCTGAGCGTGGAACCGGCGGCTGACACCGCGGCGCTCATCGGGCGCGGCGCCGGGCCCGGTTTCCGGTCGGCCCTCAACACGAGTTTTCCGGACGACCTGGCCCAGGCCACGCCCCTGTTCCTGCTGCTGGACGACGTCCCGGTGACGGTGTTGATCTCCGGGCACGTGCTCGGCGCCGAACGCGAGACCAACCAGCATTACCGGCTCATCGGCGACCAGCTGCGCGAGCAATCGCTGAAGAAGGCCAATCTGTGCGCGGGCTGGGTCGAGGGCGGCACCATCATGGTCGAGCTGCGCACCCGCGGCGCCGGCCCGAGCGTGACCGGGCCGGCGGCGCCCGAGCTCGCGGTCGAGGATCCCGACGGCTGGCACCCGATGCCGGAGTTGCCGATCAGCGCCATGCGCCGGCGCCGCCGACTCGACGTGCACGCCGAGGGCCACGAGCTCGTCGTCGCCGCGATGTTCCGCGATTCCTACGTGCGCCTCGACGGCGTCGAGACGATCATCCACGAGTACAACGTCGACGCCCGGGTCGAGCGGGACGGCGGCGCGATCCTCGACATCCTCAGCACGCCGCGGGTGCTGCCCTGGGGCGAGTGCCCGGCGGCGGCCAAGAGCAGCGACCGGCTCGTCGGGATGAAGGTGAGCGAGCTGCGCAGCTTCGTCCGCAAGAACTTCCTGGGCCCCTCGACCTGCACGCACCTCAACGACGCGATTCGCTCGCTGGAGGACGTCACCCGGCTCGCCCGCCACCTCAGCTAATTGATCAAGCGAGCTAATTGATCAAGCGAGCTAGTTGATCAAACCCCGCGTCCGGAGGTCGAGGATGCGCGCGGCGTCGAAGCCGATCTCGGTCAGCACCGCCTCGGTGTGCTCGCCCACCGTCGGGCCGCCCAAGGACTGCGTCGCCGAACGGGAAAAGGAGACCAGCGGCCCGACCCGCGGGTAGACGTCGAAGATCGAGCTCTCGGCCTCGGTCAGATAGCCCGACTGCTGGCCCAGCTCGCCCATGTAGGAGGTCTCCATCGTGGTGTCCTCGGCGACCACGCAGCCGACTCCGGCCGCGAGCAGGTCGGTCTCCCAGTCTTGGGCGTTGCGAGCGGCGAACACCTTCTCCAGTTCGAGCGCCAGCTCCCCGTCGTTAGCCGACCGGCTCTCCTCGCTGGCCCAGCGCGCGTCCTCGGCCAAGCGATGCCAGGGCTCGAGCGCGCTGACCAGCCGCGACCACTCCCGCTCCGACGGCGCGGCCAGGAAAACCCACCCGTCGGCCGCGGCGTAGAGCCGATAGCGGGAGTTGAAGCCGAGCACCTCGGGGTCGGCCTCGGCCGGGCTCGCCTGGCCCGCGTACTCGATCATCGTCTCGGCCAGCGCGTGGGCCGAGCTCAACAGCATCGTCGTGAGCATCCGCTGCCCGGGCAGCCCCCGCCGGCGCATGTAGAGGCCCATCGCCATCGCCGTTGCCACCGCCATGGCCGCGATGCCGTCCGGCTGGGTGCCGCCGCTGTTCGAGCCGACCGTCAATCGAACCGAGGCCAGTCGGACCTCTGCTAGCGAGAGTTGCTGCAGCTCGGCCGGCGAGGCCATCTGGCCGACGTTGCGCATCGCGACGCCGGTGCCCGCCGAGATCGTCGGGGCGAAGGCCGGGCGATGCCCGTAGGGCCCGTCGACGCCGTAGCCCGGCGCGTCGAGGTAGATCAGATCGGGGTTGACCGCCAGCAGCGCGGCCGAGTCGACCGCCAGCCGCTCAGCCACGCCCGCGCGATAGGACCGCAGCACGACATCCGAGCGCCGGGCGAGCTCGTAGACGACCTCGCGGCCCTCCTCGGAGGCGATGTCGATGGCGATGCTCTCCTTGCCCTGCATCGCCTTGGCGCCGCCGGCCTCGGGAAACGCGACCAGGTTGCGCAGCGGCTCGCCCTCCAGCGGCTCGATCTTGAAGACTCGGGCGCCGAGGTCGGTCAGCAGCGTCGCGCCGTAGGGCGCGGCGTAGAAGGTGCCTAGCTCGAGGATTGTGACGCCGGCCAACGGCAGCCCGCTCGGCGCCGGGCCGGCGGGTGCGGCGCCGGACCGGCCCACGGCGGTCCAGCGCTCCAGCACGTCGCGGTCGGCGTCCAGGGCCGGAGCCGAGGTCAGGGGTCCGTGCGGGGTGGTGCTCATCGCGATGAACGGCGCGGGCTGCAGGGTCGGCCCGTGCGTCAGGTCGGCCACCTCGACGCTCTGGTGATCGTGTTCCACCTGCGGGTGGTGCAGCAGCTCGGTGCCGCGCCGGAAGACCTCGGCGAAGACGTTCGGGTTGCGGTCGAAGATGGCCTGCCACTCGGCCAGCGTCTTGCTGCGGACGCCGGCCAGCAGGATCTCGTTCATCCGGACCCGCTGGTCGGTGTCGGCGAACTCCGGCACCGTCGACCACTCCGGATCATCGAACATCCAGTCGAGGTCGAGCTCGTGCATCAACGCCTTGAACAGCCGGGGCTGCACCTGGGAGAACTGCAGCCAGTGCCCGTCCGAGGTCAGCGCGACCAGCAGCCGCAGGGTGAAGCTGGTCGCCGGCCGCAGCTGCTCGTCAAACGGGGCGCCGGCGGTGAAGGCGCCGGGATAGCGCTGACGCAGCATCTCCAGCATCTGGTTCCAGGGGTCCAGGCCAGCGGCCGCCAGGGCCAGATTGGTCTCCACGAACTGACCCAGTCCGCTGTCCTCCCGCTCGTACAAGGCGGCCAGCACGCCCTGCAGCGCCATCTGGCTCGCGC
>JAOPUY010000473.1 GCA_025963265.1 Frankiales bacterium
GGAAGACCTCAAGCGTCTGCGGGCTGTGCCGCATGTACTCCTGGATCCCGAAGTTGTGGATCGCCAAGCCCAGGTGCATCGCCGCGGCCATGCCGACCGGGGACACGTCGGTCGGGCCGTGCATTCCCGATTTGATCTGGTACTGCTCGGCGAAGGACAGCAGCTTGCGCATGGCGGTGATGCCGCCGGTGTGCGTGACGGCCGAGCGGACGTAGTCGATGAGCTGCTCGTTGATCAGGGTGCGGTAGTCCCAGACGGTGTTGAACACCTCGCCGGTCGCCAGCGGGGTGACGGTGTTGGCCCGCACCAGGCGGAAGGCCTCCTGATTCTCAGCCGGCGTGCAGTCTTCCAGCCAGAACAGGTCGAAGGGCTCGAGCAGCCGCCCTAGCCGTCCGGCCTCCAGCGGCGTCAGCCGGTGGTGGGCGTCGTGCAGCAGGGGCAGTTCGGGGCCGAACTCGTTGCGCACCTGCTCGAAGACGTCGGGCAGGTGCCGCAGGTAGGCCCGGGTGTCCCAGGTCTCCTCGACCGGATGCGCCGAGCGGCGGGCCGGTTCGTAGTCATAGCGCTCGCCGCCCCCGCCGGCCGAGGCGGCGACGCCGTAGACCGAGCCCAGCCCGGGCACCGCGGTCTGGACCCGGACGGCGCGATAGCCGAGTTCGAGGTGCTCGCGAATGGAGTCGAACAGGGCCGGCACGTCGGTGCCGCTGGCGTGCCCGTAGGCCAGCAACCCGGTGCGGCTGCGGCCGCCCAGCAGTTGGTAGAGCGGCAATCCGGCCGTCTTGGCCAGGATGTCCCAGAGGGCGACGTCGACTGCGGCGATGGCGGCCATGGTCACCGGGCCGCGGCGCCAGTAGCCGCCGCGGTAGAGGTATTGCCAGGTGTCCTCGATGCGGCTGGGGTCGCGACCGATCAGCAGCGGGACGAGGTGGTCGCGCAGGTAACTGGCCACCGCCAGCTCGCGTCCGTTGAGAGTGGCGTCGCCGAGTCCGACGACTCCGTCGCTGGTGGTCAGCCGCAGGGTGACGAAGTTGCGTCCGGGGCTGGTGACCACCACCTCGGCCGATTCGATACGCATGCTCATTCCTCCTCGTATTCGGACGCGATCTTGACCACGGCCTCGATGGCCTCGGTGAGGATCTCGGTCATGGCCACCCGGGCTCGGATCGGGTCGCGCAGCTGAATCGCGTGCGCCACCTCGATGTGCAGCCGGATCGCCGCTTCCTCCGGATGGTGGGGCATCAGGTGGTGCCGGGTGCGGCCGCTGAGGACCTCGGCCACGACATCGATCAAGCTCGCGAACATCTCGTTGCCCGACGCGGCCAGCAGGGCGCGGTGGAAGTCGATGTCGTGCACCAGATAGCCGTCCAGGTCGCCGGCCCGCCCGGTGGCCGACATGCCGGCGGCGGCGGTCAGCAACGCGGTCTCCTGTTCGGGCGTGGCCCGACCGGCGGCGAGCTCGGCCGCGACCGGCTCGACTCCGCAGCGCAGCTCGCTCAGCGATTGCAGCTGGACCAGCCGGTCGGCGCCGGCCAGGCGCCAGCGGATGATCCGCGGATCGAAGACATTCCAGGCCGCTCGATCGACGACGGTGACGCCCACCCGGCGCTTGGCCGCGACGACGTTCATCGAGGCCAGGGTGCGGATGGCCTCCCGGATGACGCTGCGCGAGACCGAGAACCGGCGTTCGAGTTCCTCGATGCGCAGCACGCTGCCGGGCGGGATTGTTCCGAAAACAATCAGCTCGCCCAGCTGGTTGAGCACGCTCTCGTGCAAGTCGGCGGTAGAAATTTTTCTGACCCCTTGCATTAATCATATCTTTGGTGTTCTGTTCGTTTATTAGATCAGATGATTGAACGAAAGGCGAGGATCATGCCCGACCTACCAAGCGAACACTTCGTCGTTATGGGGGTTGCCGGCGCCGGCAAGTCGACCGTGGGCCGGTTGCTCGCCCACCGCCTGGGGATCCCATATGCCGACGCCGACGACTTCCACTCCCCGGCGGCCATCGCCAAGATGCAGCGGGGTGCGGCCTTGACCGACGCCGATCGCGAACCGTGGCTCGAGCGGATCGGGCGCTGGCTAGCCAGTCAGGACGCGGCCGTCGTCAGCTGCTCGGCGCTGCGGCGCAGCTACCGCGACACCGTGCGCAGCCTCGCGCCCTCAGCCTTCTTCGTGCACCTGGCCGGCGATCAGACCGTGGTCACCTCGCGCGTGCAAGACCGCGACGACCACTTCATGCCGGCCTCCCTCGTCGGCTCGCAGTACACCGAACTCGAGCCGCTGGAGCCCGACGAGGCCGGCCTGACCGTGGATCTGACCGCAGCGCCAGAGGCCATCGCCGACACCGTGTTGGCCGAGCTGGGCCGGGCCGCCGCGACCGGCTCGGGGAGCGGCACGCTGCCCTACCAGCGGCAGCTGCCGGTCCGAAGCAGCTATGACGTCGTGGTCGTCGGCGGCGGCCCGGCCGGCATCGCAGCCGCGGTCGCCTCGGCCCGCGTCGGCGCACGCACCCTGCTCATCGAGCAGAACGGCTACCTCGGCGGCAACCTGACCGCCGGCCTAGTCGGTCCGTGCATGACCTCGTACTCCCTCGATGGATCCGTGCAACTAATCCGCGGGGTGTTCGACGAGCTCGTGCTGCGCATGGAGCAGCAGGGCGCGGCGATCCATCCGTCCAAGGTCCCGGCCGGCAGCGCCTATGCCGGCTTCATCATGTTCGGCCACGACAAGGTCACCCCCTTCGAGCCGGAAGCGGTCAAGTCGGTCGCCCTGCAGCTGTGCCAGGAGGCCGGCGTCGACCTGCTCCTGCACACCTTCGTCCCCGACGTGCTCGTCTCCGACGGCACGGTCAGCGCCGTGGTGTGCGCTAGCAAGAGCGGCCTCGAGCTCGTCCCGGCGACCGTCGTCGTCGACTGCTCGGCCGACGCCGACGTGGCCACCCGGGCTGGCGCCGCGGTCGTCACCGGCCGCAGCTCCGACGGCCTGACCCAGCCGATGACGCTGTTTTTCCGAGTGGAGAACGTCGCCGACGAGGAGGTGGAGCGCTACGTCCACGAGCATCCCGAGGACGCCCGTCCGTACGCCTCGCTGGTGACGGCTGGTCGCGAGGCCGGCCGGTTCCCCTCGCCGCGACGCGGGGTCGGCATGTACAAGACGCTGCGACCGGGGGTCTGGCGCATCAACCCCACCCGCGTGCTCGGGCAGGACGGCACCGACGTCACCGACCTGACCGCGGCCGAGATCGAGGGGCGCCGCCAGGTCGACGCGCTGCTCGAGTTCTTCCGGGCCGACCTGCCCGGCTTCGCCGACTGCCGCTTGCTCGACACCGCGGCCACCATCGGCGTCCGCGAGACCCGGCGGATCGTCGGCGATCACGTGCTGACGTTGGAGGACCTCCAGTCCGGGCAGCACTTCGAAGACACCATCGCGTTGGCCGGCTACCCGGTCGACATCCACGACCCGACCGGGGCCGGCGGCGGCGTGGACGAGTCCTACCGGACCGCGAACGCCTACTGCATCCCGTACCGGAGCCTGCTGCCGGTCGGCATCGACAACGTCGTCGTGGCCGGCCGGTGCATCTCGGCCACCCACGAGGCGTTGGCCGCGATCCGGGTCATGCCACCGTCCTTCGCCATGGGCGAGGCCGCCGGAACGGCGGCCGCGCTCGCGGTCCGAGCCGGGATTGCGCCCCGGCAGGTCGATGTGACCGAACTGAAAAAGCAACTCGTGGCGCAGGGCGCCTATCTCGGAGAGGACGTCGCATGACCAGCTCGCGTATTCGGGTCGGCATCGACGTCGGTGGCACCTTCACCGACGCGGTGGCGATCGACGCCGACACCCTGGAGCTCATCGGCCAGGCCAAGGTGCGCACCACCCATCGGGACGAGGACGGGGTGGCACGCGGCATCGTGCAGGCGTTGGAGGAGCTGCTGAGCACCATCGACGCCACCGCGGCCGACATCGGCTTCCTCGCCCACGGCACGACCCAGGCCACCAATGCCTTGCTGGAAGGCGATGTGGCGACCGTCGGCATCGTCGGAGCCGGCCGGGGGCTGGAGGGCAAGCGGGCCGCGCAGCTGGTGCGGCTCGGCCAGATCGAGCTGGCCCCCGGGCGGAATCTGCCGATGCACTCGGCGTTCTGGCGAATCCCCGCCGCCGGCGAGGTCTCCGACCTGCCCGCGGTCATCGCCGGCCTGAGCAAGGCCGGGGCCGAGGTCATCGTCGGAGCCGAGGCTTACAGCGTCGATGACGAGACCCACGAAACGCAGATCACCACCGAGGCCCGCAACCAGGGGCTGCTGGCGACCGGCACCCACGAGATCACCAAGCTCTACGGGCTGCGGCGGCGCACCCGGACCGCGGTCGTCAACGCCAGCATCCTGCCGCGGATGCTGGCCACCGCCGACATGGTCGCGGGCTCCATCGGCAAGGCCGGCATCACCGCGCCGCTGATGGTGATGCGGTGCGACGGCGGTGTGATGTCGCTGGATGAGATGCGCCGCCGGCCGCTGCTGACCATCTTGTCCGGACCGGCGGCGGGGGTGGCCGGCGCGCTGATGAACGAGCGGATCACCGACGGCGTCTTCCTCGAGACCGGTGGCACCTCGACCGACATCAGCGTGATCAAGCAGGGCCGGGTCACCGTCCGCTACGCGCAGATCGGTGGCCACGACACCTACCTGTCCTCGCTCGACGTGCGCACGGTCGGCGTCGGCGGCGGCTCGATGATCCGGCTGAGCAACGGTCGGGTCAGCGACGTCGGCCCGCGCAGCGCGCACATCGCCGGGTTCGACTACTGCTGCTACGCCGAGGCGGGCGCGCTGGCCGGGGCCAAGCTGGTCACCACCGCCCCGCTGCCGGGCGACCCGGCCGACTACGTGCTGCTCGAGACCCCGGATGGCACCCGCTACGCGCTGACCGTGACCTGCGCGGCCAACCTCCTCGGGCTGGTGCCGGCCTCGGACTACGCCTACACCGACAACTCGGCGGCCCGGGTCGGCTTCGAAATACTCGGCCGGGAACTGAAGATGACGGCCGAGGCGGCGGCCGAGGCCGTCCTGGCCAAGGCCAGCTCGCGCGTCGCGGTCGTGGTCGAGGCGCTGCTCAAGCACTACGAGCTGCCCAACGACCGAGTGGTGCTCGTCGGCGGCGGGGGCGGCGCGGCCACGGTCACGCCACACTTGGCCAACACCCTCAAGCTGCCGCACCGGATCGCCGCCCACAACGAGGTGATCAGCCCGCTCGGGGTCGCCATGGCCCTGGTGCGCGAGTCGGTCGAGCGGATCATCCCCAACCCATCGCAGGAAGACGTGCTCAGCGTCCGCAGCGAGGCCGAGCGAACCGTGCTCGCCCAAGGCGCGGCGGCCGAGTCGATCGAAGTGGACGTCGAGATCGACTCGCGCCGCAGCGTCGTTCGAGCCACCGCGACCGGCGCGACGCAGCTTCGCACCACCGACCGCGGTCGGGCCGGCGCGGCCGAGGCGGAGACCCGGGCCGCGGCGGCCAAGACGCTGCGGACGACGCCCAACGAACTGCGCTTGGTCGGGAGCACCCCGCAGATGCGGGTCTACGGCGGAACGGTGCGCCGCTCCGGGGTGTTCGGCCTACTCGGCTCGCAGGCCGACGCCGTGGCCGTGGTCGATCGGGACGGTTCGGTCGTCTACTCCAGCCGCGACGCCACCTGGTCCCAGTCCGACGTGGGCACGGCTCGGGCCGGTCTGCTCGAGCTGCTGTCCGAGCACACCGATTACAGCAGCGGGGCCCCACGGATTCCCGCGATGCGGATGGTGCTGGGCGGTCGCCTGATCAACCTGGCCGGGCTGCTCACCGCCGACCAGGTGGTCAGCATGGCCGGCACTGACCTGGCCAACCGGCCGTCGGATGAAGCGGCGGTCCTCATCGCGGAGCTGAACCGATGAGCCGCCGCGGCAGTGCCCTCCCGCCGCTCACGGCCGAGCAATTGCGCCTAGCGCTGACCCTGTCGGCCGAGGACGTCCGGTCGGCCTGCGCTCCGTTGGCCGATCTGTCCGAGGCCGAGCTCGGCGCTCAGCTGCTGCGGGCCGTCGCGCTGCACGCCCAGCGTTCGGCGGCCGAGCTGACCGAGTGGGCTCGGATCTGCCTGGACTTCGGTCGCGAGCTGGCCGCGGCCGCCCCGGATTCCGGGGACTCACTCGAGTGGGCGGCCGCGCACGGCATCGAGGTCGTCGAGCAGGACGCGGACGTCCCGGCGAACATGGTGATCGCGCAGTACACGACCCGCCCCGCCCGCATCGTGCTCTATCCCCAGACGCTGGACTTCGCCGAGGCGGTCATCGACACCCTCGGCTGGCGGGCGCAGTTCGGGCCCGACCCGGTGCGGCAGCTGGCCATCGAGCACGAGATCGCGCACCGGCTCATCGACGGGCCGGCGGCCCGCGAGCTCAAGCGACGACTGCGATTGACCTCCCTGCGGGTCGGCCGATTCGCCGTGCTGGGCCACGTGGTCGGCGCCGATGAGCTCGTCTGTCACTCCTACGCCCAGTCGCGTTCGCCCTTCCCGGGCGGCTCGTCACTGGCCCTGGCCGTGGCTTTGAACCGGGCCGCGCGCATCGCGATCCGCACCGCGCGCCCGCCCGCGCCGCCACCGCTGTCTCTCACCCCAACTCCAACCCAAACCCCGACCCCGCCCGCGGGCAACCCGAGTCGAAGGAGCCTGCCATGGGCATCGTGATCTTGCTGGTCATGTTGGTGACCGTCCTATTAATCGTCAGCCGCCGGCTACCCACCCTGGTCGGATTGGTGGGTCTGGCCGTCGTCATCGCCTTCCTCGGCGGGGCCCCGGTCACCGGCGCCCACAGCGTCTCCGACAGCGTGATCGCCACCGGGTCGATCGCCTTGGCCTCGACGATGATCGCGATCCTGCTCGGATCGTGGCTGGCCGCGATCATGGAGGAGACCGGGATCGCGACGACGCTCGTCCGCAAGATCGTCGAGCTCGGTGGTGAGAGCCCCTATTGGGTCGCCCTCGGCATGTTCGCGGCGGCGACCCTGGTCGGAATGGTCACCGGGTCGGCTCCAGCGGCGATGCTGGTCGGCTTGGTCGGCATCCCCACCATGATCGCCGTCGGCCTGCCGCCGACGACCTCGGTCGGCGTGGTGCTGATGGGCATGGCGGCCGGCGAGCCGTTGATGCAGACCGACTGGCAGTTCTACGTCACCACCCTGCACGTCCCGCTGTCGACCGTCCGCAGCTTCGGCATCACGGTCTTCCCGATCGGAGTGGTGGTGGGCATCGCGTTCGTCCTGCTCGAGAGCTGGCGCCGCGGCCGGGTGCGGGCCTGGGCGCTCGCGGTGGACGCGCCGATCGAACCCTTCGACGAGCCGCCGGTCGAGGCGCCCCAGCGCCGGCGCACGGGCGACGCCCCGTGGTACTCGCTGCTCTCGCCGATCGTGCCCATCGTCTTCGCGCTGGGCTTCGACGTCGCCATCACGACATCCCTGCTGCTGGGCGTGATCTACGCCTTGATCAGCACGACCCACCCGCGGCAGTGGAGCCAGCGAGGCCTCAAGACGGCCTACCGCGGCGTCGAGATCGCCGGACCGGCCCTGCTGCTCTACGTGGCCATCGGAATGATCCTGACCTCGGTCCAGCTACCGACGACGGTGGCCAAGCTCAAGCCGTACGCGTCCCTGCTGGAGACGCACAACGTGGTGATCTTCGTGATCGTGCTCAGCGTCCTGGTGCCGCTGGCGCTCTACCGCGGGCCGCTGAACCTGCATGGCATGGGGGCCGGCATCGCCGGCGTGCTCATCGCCAGCAAGGTGTACTCGCCGCAAACGGTGCTGGGCATGTTCTGGGGTTTGAACACCGTCCAGACGGCGGCCGACCCGACCACGTCGCAGGCCGCGTGGGCCGCTGGCTACAGCGGGGTCCGGACGGAGCAGGTGATGGTGCGAACCCTGCCCTATGTCTGGTTCCTGTCCATCGCCATCACCATCGTCACCGCGATCCGCTTCTACTAGAAACACCGGAACACCGGAACACCTAAGGAAAAAAGCATGAAACCACTTCGCTTCGGCGTCCACGTCCACTCCCACACCTCGCGCGAGGAGTGGTTCGCGACCTGCCGCACGGCTGAGGAGTCGGGCTACGCCGTCGTGACCGTGCCCGACCACATCGGGCCCGAGGGCGGGGTGTGGGCCGCGTTGGCGAGTGCCACCGCGGTCACCGAACGGCTTCGGGTCGGCACGCTCGTGCTCAACAACGACTACTGGAACCCAGCCGTGCTG
>JAOPUY010000517.1 GCA_025963265.1 Frankiales bacterium
CACCCGCGCCCGGGCCAGCGGGCCGGGGCGCCCCCGCGCCGGCGCCGACGTGCTCGTTCGCATCGGCTCAACGTACTGGGCGCGATATCGCGGTGGCCGAGGCGCGCGGCCAGCTTGTAGCGTCCACCACCATGACCGATGCCGGCGCGAGCGCGTCCCATCCCAATTGCCAGCTGATCGACGCTCGGCTGGCCGCGGCCGGCGTGCCCGGTCGGGTCCAGATCCTGCCGAGCGCGGCCCCCACCGCGATTGCCGCGGCCGAGCAGATCGGCTGCCCGGTCGCCGCTATCGCTAACTCGTTGATCTTCGCCGACAGCGCGGGCCAGCCGGTGCTGATTTTGACCAGCGGCGCGCACCGGGTCGACACCGCCAAGGTCGCGGCGTTGATCGGCACGGCTGCGCTGAAGCGGGCCAGCCCGGACTTCGTGCGCCAGCACACCAACCAGGTCATCGGCGGAGTGGCCCCGATCGGACACCCGCAGCCGATCCAGACCATCCTCGACGTCGACCTCGCCGCCTTCGATCCGATCTGGGCCGCGGGCGGGATCGCGCACGCCGTCTTTCCGATCAGCTACGAGCAGCTCCGGGCGCTGACCGGCGCGCGGGAGCTCTCGGTGGCTTGAGCGAACAGCTAGCGCTAATCTTCGACGCATGACGCATGGAGTCGAGGCATCGAGGTATGTCATCGTCGACGTGCCGCCCGATGAGCTCGAGGGACTCGTCTACGAGGCGATGGCCATCTACGTCGCGGCGATGGGCTACCAGCCGGGCGCCGGGCGGCAACGCGCCGTGCATGCCCTCAAGCACGCCGAGAACGCGGCCTTTCGGTTCCGGGCCGCGATCAACCAGCACGGGCGCCTGATCGGATTCGGCTACGGCTACACCAGCCTGCCCGGGCAGTGGTGGCACGATCTGGTCCGCAAAGCGGTAGGACGCTCAAGCGAGTACTGGCTTGAGGACGCCTTCGAACTCTCCGAGCTGCACGTGTCGCCGGCCAGCCAAGGCGCCGGAGCCGGCGAGCGCATCCTCCGCTCGCTGGCGGAGGACCTGCCGCACCGCACGATGGTGCTCTCGACGCCCGAAGCCGACAACCGCGCGTGGCGGCTCTACCGCCGCCTCGGCTTCGTCGACCTCGCCCGCAATCACCTGTTCCCAGGCGACCATCGGCCCTTCGGGGTCCTCGGCGGGCACCTGCCGTTCGACCGCTCGCCGCAAGACCCGCTGGATCTCGGCCTGAGCTGACCGAAGCCGATTACGGCTGACCGGGGCCGGGCCGATCGGCTCCCGGCCGCGAGTCCCTCGACCTCAGATCGGCGCCGCGCTCGGCATCAGGTTGTCCCAGACCTCGCGCGTCGCCTTGGACCGGTTGAGGGTGTAGAAGTGAATTCCCGGCACGCCCTCGTCGAGCAGCCGCTGCGCCAGCTTCGAGGTCTCCTCGATGCCCAGGGCGCGAACCGCCTTCGGGTCCTCGGCGATCGCGGCGAACCGCTGGCCAAGCTCGGCCGGGAAGGGCGCGCCGGTGAACTGCTCAGACCGGGCGATGATGCCCACGTTGGTCACCGGCATCAGACCGGCGATGATCGGCACGTCGCCCCCGGCCGCGGCCACCCGGTCGCGCATCCGCAGGTAGGCCTCGGGGTCGAAGAACATCTGAGTGATCGCGTAATCGGCGCCGGCCCGGCATTTGTCGACGAATCGGGTGGTGTCCTCCTCGATGGACGCCGAGCGGGGATGCTTGTACGGGAAGGCCGCGACCCCGACCGTGAAGTCGCCGTGCGAGCGCACCAGCTGCACCAGGTCGCCCGCGTAGTGCAGGCCCTCGGGGTGGGCGATCCACTCACCGGCCGGGTCGCCCGGCGGATCGCCGCGCAGCGCCAACACGTTCGAGATTCCGGCGTCGGCCAGGCGTCCGACGATCGAGCGAAGCTCGGCCAGCGAATGCCCGACCGCGGTCAAATGCGCCACCGGCAGCAGAGTCGTGTCGCTGGCGATGTTCTCGGTGATCTCAATCGTGTGGTCGCGGGTCGCTCCGCGCGCGCCGTAGGTGACCGAGACGAAGTCGGGTCGCAGCGGCTCGAGCTCGCGGATCGTCGTCCACAGCAACCGGTCATCGGCGGCGGTCCGGGGTGGGAAGAACTCGAAGGAAATGGTGGGACGACCGGACGTCAGGGCTTCCCGAACCGAGCGCGACATCCCCTCAGCGTAGTGTCCGCTCACGTGGCCGCCGAGCGAACAACCACCGACGCGCGCGCCCAGGCCCAGTCCTTGACGCTGGTCGCGGCTGTGAACGCCGACCTAGCGGCGTTCCTCGAACGGCAATTCGACGCCCTGACCGCGATTCACTCCGACCTGCGGCTGCTGTGCGACGCCGCCAGCGCAGCGGTGCTGGTCGGCGGCAAACGGCTGCGGCCGACCTTCGCCTACTGGGGCTGGCGGTCCGTGCAGCCAGTCGGCGCCGAGGGTGAGCGGGAGCTGATCCGGGCCGCCGCCAGCCTCGAACTGCTGCACGCGGGCGCGCTGGTCCACGATGACCTGATGGACTCCTCCGACACCCGTCGCGGCCTGCCGTCGGCTCACTTGCGCTTCGAGTCCGAGCATCGGGCGCGCGAGTGGCCCGGCGCGGCCGGGGTCTTCGGGGTGGCCGGCGCGGTGCTGCTCGGCGATCTGCTGCTGTCCTGGGCCGGCGAGATGTTCAGTGCGGCGATCACGGCCCTGCCGCCTGAGCGCGCGTCGGCCGCGACGAGCGCGTTCGACGCCATGCGGACCGAGGTCGTCGCCGGTCAGTTCCTGGACGCGCTGGCCCAGACCCGGCAGGCGGTCGACGTAGCCGAGACGCTGCGGGTCATCGAGTTCAAGACCAGCAAGTACACCGTGCAGCGACCCCTGCTGCTCGGCGCCGGCGCGGCCGGCGCCGATCGCGAGAGCACCGCGGCGCTGTCGGTCTACGGGCTGGTGCTGGGCGAGGCGTTCCAGCTGCGCGACGATCTGCTCGGCGTGTTCGGCGACCCGGCCGAGACCGGCAAACCGGCCGGGGATGATCTCCGGGAGGGCAAGCGGACGCTGCTGCTGGCTTTGGCCAACGAGGCCGCCACCGCCTCGGCCCAGCCGCGGCAGACCGAGATTTTGGCCAGCGTCGGCCGGGAGGACCTGGATGACGGGCAGATCGAGCGGCTCCGGGAGGTCCTCGTCGAGACCGGAGCGCGCGCCGGCGTCGAGGCGCGGATAACCCGACGGGCCGAGGACGCGGCCCAGGCCCTGGCCGCGGCCGACCTCAGCGCGGAGGCCCGGTCGGCGCTGCTCGAGCTCGCGCAGGTCGCGGCCCACCGTCGGTCGTGAGCACCCGCGCCGGCATCGCCGGGCCCACCGAGCGAGTCGTGATCATCGGCGCCGGGCTGGGCGGCCTGTCCGCGGCCCTGCGCTTGGCCGGCGCCGGCCGCTCGGTCCGAGTGATCGAGGCCAGCGAGCACCCCGGCGGCCTGATGGCCGTTCGAACGGTCGACGGCTACCGGTTCGAGACCGGTCCGACGGTGCTCACGATGCCGTCCCTGATCGACGACGCCCTAGCCAGCGTGGGCGAGGCGCGCGCGGATTGGCTAGACCTGCAACCGGTGAACCCCTCCTATCGCGGGCAGTTCGCCGATGGCAGCAGCCTGCGCTCCTACGCCGACGAGGAGGAGATGGCGGCCGAGGTCGCCCGGGTCTGCGGACCGGTCGAGGCCGCCGGCTACCGCCGGCTGCGGGCCTACCTGGTTCGTCTCTTCGAGACCGAATTCGAGCCCTTCATGGCCACCAACCTGGACGGCCCGGCCGACCTCGTCAACGCCCGGGCCCTGGCCCTGCTCCGGCTCGGCGGCCTACGCGGGTTGGCGGCGAAGGTGGACGGCTTCATCACCGACGACCGCCTGCGTCGGCTGTTCACCTTTCAGGCCTTGTACGCGGGCGTGGCCCCAAACCGCGCCCGCGCGCTGTACGGGGTGATCAGCTATCTGGATTCAATCGGCGGCGTCTGGCACCCACGCGGCGGCATGCACCAGGTCGCCGCCGCCCTGGCCGGGGCCGGGGCCAAGCACGGGGTGCGGTTCAGCTACCAAACCCGGGCCACCGGAGTGCAGATCGCCAACGGACGAGTGCGGGCCGTGCTGACCGACGCCGGCGAGCGGGTCCCGGCCGATGTGGTGATCGTCAACTCCGATCTGCGCCGCGCCTACGCCGAGTTGCTGCCGGTCGACGTCCGCCCGCCCGGTCAACGCTTTCGCTCCCTGCTGCCCGGGCAAGCCCGCTACTCCCCCTCGGCCTTCGTCTGGCACGTCGGCTCCGCGGCGCCGCTGCCCACCCCGGCTCACCACACCATCTCCTTCGGCGCGGCCTGGCAGCAGACCTTCACCGAGATCATCGATCAGGGCAAGCTGATGACCGACCCCTCGTTGCTGATCAGCGATCCCAGCTTCGACGATCCGAGCGCGGCTCCCGCCGGGCGGCACAGCTACTTCGTGCTGGCGCCGTGTCCGAACACCGAGACCGCGCGGATCGACTGGCCGCGGGTCGCGCCGCGCTATCAGGAGGAGATCGCCCGCGTGCTGGCCGAACGGGGCTTTGACTCCGCGGGCGCCTTCTCGAGTGGCGTGGAGACCGATTTCACGATGGATCCGGCCGAGTGGCGCCACCGCGGCCTGACCGCGGGGACTCCGTTCGCGCTGGCCCACACGCTGGGCCAGACCGGACCACTGCGCCACCCGACTCAGCATCCATCCATCCCCACGTTGCTCTTCTGCGGCGCCGGGGTGCAGCCCGGGGTCGGCGTGCCCACCGTGCTGCTGTCGGGCCAGTTGGCCGCGGCCCGGGTGACGGGCTGAAGTAAGCGGGGTCTCGCTGGAATCTCCCCACGCGCGCGGCTGATCCGGATCTGCGACCATGGAGCGGTGACCCGCCTCGAGGAACGCCGCGCTACGGCCAGTCCGTCGCAGCCGGTTTTCCATTTCTTCGGACGGTTCATCGACCGGTGGGGCTTCGCCCAGATTGGCGTCGCCGGGTTGACCGGCACGGTCTTGATCACCCTCGGCAGCTACGGCGCCGGGGCGCTGCCGGCCAACGATCCGACCCGGCATCTGCCGATCATCGGCCTGCTGCGGCACGGCTGGCTCGGCCTGCATGTGGCCCTCGGCTTTTACTATCTCGGGCTGACCTTGCTCATCCTGGCCTGGTTGGTGCTCGGCCGGCTGCTGCTGACCGGTTCGACGTCCGGGACGACGGCGATCGGGCGGCCGGTGATCGACCCCGCCGTGCTGCGGCGGACGTTGATCCGCTGGATGCTGCCGCTGCTGGTGAGCATGCCGTTGGCCAGCATGGACATGTACAGCTACGCCGCTCAGGCCCAACTGGCCCGGCTCGGCCGCGACCCCTACACCTTCACACCGGCCGACCTGCCCGGGAAATTCCTGGACAACGTCGCCTGGAAGTGGGTCGACACCCCGTCGCCCTACGGTCCGCTGTGGGTCACCGTCTCGCGGTGGGTGGCCACGCTCACCGGAAACCACGCCCTGATCACGGTCTTCGCGTTGCGCCTCATCCCGTTTGCCGCCATCGTCGTCATCGCCTACCTGCTGCCCGGGCTGGCGCGGCGGTTCGGCAAGCGCGGCGACCTCGCGCTCTGGATCGCCATCGCCAACCCGCTGGTCTTGGTGCACGGCGTCGGCGGCGGCCACAATGACGCCGTCATGGTCGCCTTCATGATCGCCGGATTGGCCGTGGTGCTGCGGCCGAATGCCGACTGGCGGCACCTGGTCCTCGGCGCGGCGCTGATGGCGCTAGCCGCGGCCGTCAAGGCGCCGGGCGCGGTCGGGGTCGCCTTCGTGGTGCCGATCTACCTGTATGGAAAGTCCGATCACCAGCCGTTGACGCTGCGGCCGCTCGACTGGCTGCGGCAATGCGCGATCGCGGCGGCCGCGGCCGTTCCGGTGTTCGCGCTGATCACCTGGATGGTCGGGTACGGCAACGGTTGGACCAAGCAGCTGAGCCCGAACATCCCGGTGATCAACTTCATGTCGCTGCCGACGATGGCCGCGGTGGTGTATCGGCTGGCGACCGGCCAACCGAACGCCGGCAGCCTGGTCGAGCACACGGTGCGACTGTGCCGAAGCATTGGCACGATCATCAGCGTGTGCCTGCTGGTGTTCCTCTGGCTGCGCTCGACCCGCGGCAACGCGCTGCGGCTGTTCGCGCTGTCGATGCTCACCGTCGTGCTGCTCTCACCGGCCGTCCAACCCTGGTATTTCACCTGGGCCCTCACCCTGGCCGCGCTCTTCCTGGTCGCGCCCAAGCAGCTTTCCTGGCTAGCCGCCGCGTCCGTCGCCCTGACCCTGCTGATCCGGCCGATGGGCTCCGGTCTGGAGATCGCGCCGTACGTCATCGCGGTGGTGGTCGCGGGTCTGGGATCGCGGGCGTTGCTCGGCCCAGTCGTGCACGGCGTCCGGGCCCGATGAGAGTCGAGCTAGACCCCGAGCTGGAATCGGCCTACCGCCACTGCCGCCGACTCAACGCCGAACACGGCAAGACCTTCTATCTGGCCACGACGCTGCTGCCGCCGGCCAAACGCCCGGCGATCCACGCGCTGTACGGCTTCGCCCGGCACGCCGATGACCTGGTCGACCGACCCGCGCCCGGGCTCAGCCCGGCGGCCGCGCTGCAGGAGCTCCGGCTGGAGCTGGACGAGGCGCTCGCCGGCGGGCCGGCGCAGCATCCGACCGTGCTGGCGGTCACCGACACCGTCCGCCGCTATGGCCTGGATCATCGTCACCTCAAGGCTTTTCTAGACTCGATGGCCAGCGACCTCACGGTGCGGCGGTACCCGAGCTTCGCCGAGCTCAACGAGTACATGTGGGGCAGCGCCTCGGTCATCGGGCTGCAGTTGCTGCCGATCCTCGGCACCGAGGGCGGCATGGCCGACGCCGAACCGTACGCCAACGACTTGGGAATCGCCTTCCAACTGACCAATTTCATCCGCGACGTCGGCGAGGACTATCACCGCGGCCGGATCTACCTGCCGCAAGAGAGCCTGCAGGAGCACGCGGTGAGCGAGCAGACCATCGAATCCGACGTGGCGGCCGGGCGAAGCTCAGCGCCGCTGAAGGCACTCATCCGAGCCGAGGTCGCCCGCGCCCGCCGTTTTTACGCCCGCGCAGAACCGGGAATCGCCTTGCTGAGCCGGGACTCTCGCGATTGCGTGCGAACCGCGTTCACCCTCTACGCCGAAATTCTCGACGAGGTCGAGCGGGCCGATCACGACGTGCTGCGACGCCGCGCCACCGTCTCCCGCGCGCACCGGCTGCGGGTCGGGCTGGGCGGCTACCGCGCGGCCCGCAACGCCCGCCGGCCCATCGCCTGATCAGCCCGGGTGGCGGCTGGCCGCTCGCCGGCCCAGAGCGACCCAGCAGGACAACGTGATGAGGATCAGCGCGAACCCGAAGCCGAGGTCCTCGATCGGCG
>JAOPUY010000536.1 GCA_025963265.1 Frankiales bacterium
TCCAGGTGCGCCTCTTTTCGTACCTGGATACCCAGATTTCCCGCCTGGGGGGACCGAATTTCGGCCAGATTCCCATCAATCGTCCGCAGGCTCCGGTGAACGACATGCTGCGGGACGGCATGCACCAGACGGCGATCCACACCGGGGTCGCCGCCTATCACCCGAACACCCTGGACGACCCGATGCCCAAGGTCGCGGTCGAGCGGGACAACGGCTACATCCAGGTCGCCCGGCCGATCGGCGGGACGCCCATCCGGGCCAATCCGGCCTCGTTCGAGGACCACTTCTCGCAGCCGACGATGTTCTATCGCAGCCTGACGCCGGTCGAGCAGGCCCATATCGTCGAGGCGTTCACCTTCGAGCTGGGCAAGGTCTTCGATCAGGCCATCAAGCAGCGCGAGCTCGCGGTGCTGGCCCAGGTCGACGCCGAGCTGTGCGCGCAAGTCGCCGCTGGCCTCGGCTTGCCGGCCCCGGCTGGTCAGCCCGGCCAAGACGTGACGGTCTCGCCCGCCCTGTCGCAGGTCGTCACCCAGCCCGGCCCGATCGCCGGACGCAACATCGGGGTGATCGCCGACTCTGGGTCGGATCTGGCCGGGATCGCCGCGTTACGTCAGGCGGCGGTGCAGCGGGGCGCCTCGGTTTACGTCATCGCGCCGGTCGGCGGCGTGCTCGGATCGGGCAAGGCGGCCCAGACCGTGGACCGGACGCTGCTCACCACCCGCTCGATCGAGTTCGACGCCCTAGTCGTGGCCGGCGGGACCACGCCGACCAACGACAGCAAGCTCGTGTTACTGCTGCAGGAGGCCTACCGGCACGGCAAGGCCTTCGCGGCTTGGGGTGACGGTGGTGCGATCCTGCAGACAGCGGGCATAGTCGTGGACTCGCCCGGCGTGTCCACGGCGGCCGCGGCCGACGGCGGGTTCGCCGAGACGCTCTTTGCGGCCGTGGGCTTGCACCGGGTCTGGGACCGCGCCGAACTGGTGCTGGCCGCAGCCGTCCCGCCAGCCCGCTAAGACGGCGCGCCGGCTGGTCGGTGGCTAACTGGCTACCGACCGCCGGCGGGTCGGCTCAACCGGGCTTTCATGCTTTCCAGGTTGAAGAATTCAGCGACGTCTAAGGCCGAGCGCTCGCCCGTTCGCGGATCGGCCCCAGCGGCCAGCAGCAGCTCGACGATCAGCTCGTCCTGCCGAAACACCGCCGAGCCGAGGGCTGTCTGACCGTTGTCGTTCACTCGCTCGACGTCCGCGCCGTGGTCCAGCAGGAGCTGCACGGCCTCGCTGCGCTGGTGATACGCGGCGAGGATCAAGAGTGAGTCCCCCTTGCCATCGGTCAAGTTGGCCGGACAGCCAGCCGCGAGCAGCTCGGCCAGCGCCGCGACCTCACCCGCCCGGGCGTAGTCGAAGCCTTGTCGCAGCAGCTCGAGTATGGCGTCGTCGAGTTCGGGTTCGGATACCACGGGTCGGCCGGTTCTGTTCGTGTCTGCCAGCTACCGCGGCGGACCGAGGACGACCTGGCCGAAATCGTCGGCCGCCTTGACCATCGCTTCCCGCGACGGCTCGGCGTGCGGCTGCCGCGGCGACGTCACCGGATTGCCGGCCTGCCGGAACATGCCCTCGAAGCCGCCCGGGGTGCACATGACCTCGTCCTCATTGAGGTGCTTGTGATAGGGCGGCGCCTCGCCCTTGCTCACCCAGAAGCGCCCGACCCCGAGCTGCCCGTTGGTCGCGGCGGCGTCGAGCAGGACCGCGAACGTGCCACCGTCGAGCCATTCGACCGCGGGCTGCTGCTCGGGTTGGGCCAGATAGGCAATGCTCATCGGGTCTCCCTCAATCGCTGCGGTGGCGGGAGGCAAGGCCCGCCAGGAGCAAATCGAGCATACGTCCAGACCAGTTCTTCCCGCCGCAGCTCTCAGCTGACCCCGCCGAACAGGCCGAATGCCCGCTCGTCGCCGTCTAGCGTGCGCGTCTCGCGGGAGGTGATGCGCCACCCCTCGGGTGTGCGACGGAACTGCCACTCGTTAGCGGACGTGCGGAAGATCCAGAACCGGTCAGCCTCCGGGTCCCACCGAATGTGCAATGCGTGATTCCAGGCGCGGGCCTGGTCACCCTCGACCACGACCCGCGGCGGCGAGAGGACGTGCGCGACCCCGTTGTGAATCAAACCTTGATGGCCCTCGCCGTCGACCATGCCGGCGATCTGCTCGCGCCCCGTCCAGGTCGCCATCGGCGGAACGTCGAAGACTCCGTCCTCGGTCCACAACTGCGCTGTTCGCTCGCCCGCCCCGCTGTCGACGTGCGGTCCGTAACGGGCCAGTAGTTGGGCTATCTCCAGGCGGTCCTCGAGGGCCGCCACCCGCGCCGATAGGGCAGCCAGCGCTGCGGATTGGTCTGGTTGGCTCATCACAGGACCTTTCGATTAGGCGTGTAAGGCGATGACCGGTCCGAGCTGAGCTAGGTTCGCCGCCGTGTCATCGAGGCCGAAGTCAGTCTGGTCGAACGTCGTCGCGTCAAGGATCAGGACGAAATATCGGCCGTGCGGCGCCTGGGATCCAGCTGGCCCTTTGCACGTCTGGCAAGTGAACTCGGCCGCGCCCTTGACTTGAATGACCCAGACCGGCTCGTCACCGGTCACCCCGTCGCCTGAGGTCGCCTTCACCGCTGTGGCGTGGGTGCTCTTCACCGCGTCGGCGGTCAACACCGTCCCGCCCTCGGCCCTGGCCGCCGCCGAGGCCGCCGTCCAGAGTCGCTGCTCGGTTGCCGAGTCGGTGGCGCTCGCGGCGGTGGCCGCCGCGCTGGCCGGAACTTGCGCGGCCGGTGGCGTTGCCGAACTGCACGCGCACAGCGCGAGGACCGCGCCGAGGGCGAGCGCGCGGACCTTCCTCATCGCCGGTCTCTTTCGTCAACGGCCGAGTAACCGTGAATCAGGCTGGCGTGGGTCCGGGCCGCGGCCGAGATCAGCCGCCGCGTGTACACGGCGGCGGCCCACGGCACGAGCGAGGCCAACGCGGCCAGGCCGATGGCCGCCGGCACTGAGAACGCGGACAAGACGATGATCGGGATGACGATCACCTCCTGGGCGAGGGTGAAGGCCCACCAGAATTTGACGATGCGGCGAGCGTCATCTCCGGGTGGGAAGAGATCAGAGGCCGAACGGTAGGGAAACCAGAGGTTAACCACCGGAAGCCAGAAGCCGACCACCGCCCACATCGGAGAGCGGCGCGCCGGCAGGCCGGCCCGGCGGGCCAAGGTCGCCGACCGAAATATCCAGATCCACAAGAGGATTTGAAACGCCAAGCTGAGCAGCCCGATCAGATTGGACGCCAGGCTGGCGGCCGGTGAGAGCGAATGGAATTTGACGGGCTGGTCGGATTGGTTCTGGGCCTGACGGAGGTCATCGCGGAACTGGTGGATCACCTTGCCGGCGGCGACGGCGGTGACAAAGAAGCTAACGGTCATCACCGCCGCGTTGGCCACCACGGCCAGGCTGGCCCGGCGCCCTGACTTCAGCTCGCCGGCGAGATCCGCGGTTGGGTCGTGCGGGCTCGACTCCGCTGGCAAGGCGGGGGCCGCGACCGGGAATTGCGGGTAGAGGTATCCGGTCCAAGCCGCGCCGTCCCACCAACGCAAGGTTGCCGGTAACACCGGATCGAGATACCAGCCAGGAGCCATGGACGAAGTATGGCGGACGGCGATCCGGGCCGATGTCCGGTCGGGACTTTCCTGTTAATTTTGGGATGTCCCGCTCCGGGACCACCTGACTGAGGGAGTCCCGCATGCAGTACACCAGTCTGGGGCGCACCGGCGTGCAAGTGAGCCGCCTGTGCCTCGGCGCGATGATGTTCGGCGCCGTGGGTAACAGCGACCACGACGACTCGATCGCGATCATCCACCGAGCGCTGGAGGCCGGCGTCAACTTCATCGACACCGCCGACTTCTACTCCCA
>JAOPUY010000617.1 GCA_025963265.1 Frankiales bacterium
TCGAGGCGGCACAGGGCACCGCGGTCGTCCACCTCACCTATCTAAACGCCGACGCTGACGACGATTCCGATTCTGATGCGGCCGTCAAAAGCGATTCCGACGCCGACGCCGATGTGACGGCCGCCGAGCGGGGACCTCGTTCGGTCGAGGTCTATCAGCCCCTGATGTCGGCCCAGACCGGGACGCAAATCGGCATCCTGGAGCTCTACCTGCCCTACGCGCCGATCGCGCACGACATCGCGAGCGGGCGCCGCCTGGTCACCATCGTGTTGGGCAGCGGCCTGTTCCTACTCTGGCTCTGCTTGCTGGGAGTGTCCGTCTCGGTCACCCGCCGGCTGCGGCGGCAGGCAGCCGAGAACGGTTTCCTGGCCTCCCACGACGCGCTCACCGGCATGCCCAACCGCACGCAGTTCGGCGATCGCGCCGAGGCCGCTATCGCGGTCGCCACCGTGGAGAGGCCGGTGGCCATCGCCCTGATCGACCTGGACCGCTTCAAAGAGGTCAACGACACCCTCGTCCACGACAACGTCGACAAGCTGCTCGTCTCACTGGCCGAACGCTTGAAGCTCCACGTCCGCGAGGGCGACACCATCGCGCGGCTCGGCGGTGACGAGTTCGGCGTGGTGCTCTCCCGGCTACACGGCCCGGGTGAGACGGTCGAGGTGCTGAGCCGGCTGCGGGCCGTGCTGGCCGAGCCGTTGCTGATCGACGGGCTGCCGTTGGCGGTCGAAGCCAGCGTCGGGTTCGCGCTCGCGCCGAGCGACGCCGCCGACCTGGGAACCCTGCTGCAGCAAGCCGACGTCGCGATGTACGCCGCGAAGAACCAGCACCTGGGGATCGCCCACTATCGCGCGGACTACGACCACTTCGACGCGTCCTCGCTCTCGCTCATCGCCGAGCTCGGCGCGGCCATCGCCCAGGATCAGCTCGTGCTGCACTACCAGCCCAAAGCCGATCTGGAGGACGGCACGGTGACCGCGGTCGAGGCGCTCGTCCGCTGGCAACATCCCATCCGCGGGCTGCTGTACCCGGACAGCTTCGTGCCGGCCGCGGAGCAGACCGAGCTGATCGACGAGCTCACCCGGTGGGTGCTGCGCAAAGCCACCTCGACGCTGGGCGAGCTCGACCCTAGCGGAACCCTGGCCATCGCCGTCAACATCTCGGCCCGCAGCCTGGGTCGGGCCGACTTCGCCCAGGACGTGCTGCAGATTCTGCACGAGACCGGCACTGATCCCCGTCGGGTCATGCTCGAGATCACCGAGACCGCGCTGATGGCCGACCCGGCCCGCGCGGCGGGCACCCTCCATCAGCTTCATCAGGCCGGCCTACGGCTGTCCATCGACGATTTCGGCGCCGGTCAGACCAGTCTCGGCTACCTGGCGACGCTGCCGATCACCGAGTTGAAGATCGACAAGGCGTTCGTGCTGGCCATGCACGGCGACGAGCGCAACGCCGCGATCGTCCGATCGGTCATCGAGCTCGGCCACAGCCTGGGCTTCACGGTCACCGCCGAAGGGGTCGAAACCGTCGAGGCCCTGGAGCAGCTGAGCTCGTATCAGTGCGACACGGTTCAGGGCTATCTGCTCTCTCGTCCGGTCGGCTCAGCTGACCTAGCGACGCGAATGGTCGCCGCGCGCGCCATCCTGGACGCCAACCACTGGACCCCCGCTTAGTTCGGCAACGACCGCATCACCCGCAGGGCGACGGAGAGCGTGGCCAGGTCGACGGTGTCGCGCGACAACGCCTCGGCGAAGGTCGCCCGCGCCCGTTCGACGCGTTCGGGGTTCTTCGCCGCCCACGCGCCGATCCGCTCGGTGGCCGGGCCGGGATCGGTCGAGTTGAGCACCGAGGTCGTGATCAGCGTCAGCGCGGCGTAGACATCGTGACGCATCGCCGCCCGCGCGAGCGCCGACCAGCGATCATCGCGCGGCAGGTTCGTCACCGCGTACAAGATGTCGTCGACGCTGAGCTGCTCGGACAAGGCGAAATGCAGTTCCGCGACCTCGCGCGGCGGCACCTCATTGGCGGTGGCGATCTCGACGACGTCCAGCAGCAGGAACGAGGTGAGCAGGCAGGAGATCCGGGTGGCCAACCCCACTGGCACACCACGGGCGCTGAGGCGTTCGACCTCGGTGTCCAGGTTCTGGCGCTCCCGCCCGCGTAGCAGCTCGGGCACGCCCGGCTTGAGCTCGGCGATCGTGCCGGCGTAGCGCTCGATTTCGGCCGCGACGTCGCTGATCGGAAAGCGCACGTCGACCAGCCAGCGCACCGCGCGGTCGATGGTGCGGCGGATCTCAAGGTAGGCGACGTGCTGCGCGTCGGTGGCGATCTGATTGTCCAGCGCCTGGATGTCGCGCCAGAGCTGCTCCAGCCCGAACACCTCGCGAACGACGGTGTAGGCCCGGGCGATCTGGTCCGGGCTGGCCGCCGTTTCCTCCTGGGCTCGAAAGAGGAAGGTCGATCCGCCTCGGTTGACCAGGTCGTTCACGACCCAGGTCGTGATGATCTCGCGGTGCAGCGGGTGCTCGGCCAGCGTCCCCGCAAACCGCTCCGCGATCGGCGCCGGGAAATAGGCCTGCAAGGCGCGGGCGAACCAGGGCTCGTCCGGCAACGTGGAGTCCCGCAAGCGCTCCGAGAGCACGATCTTGACGTACGCGGTGAGCACCGCGAGCTCGGGCGAGGTCAGCCCCTCGCCGGCGTTCTCACGGGCCGCGAGCTCTTTGTCGGTCGGCAAGAACTCCAACGCGCGATCGAGCTCGCCCTGCTTCTCCAAGTCCTTGATCAGCCGCCGATGCACGGTCACCAGGCCGTGAGCGCCCTGTCGGGCCACGCCGAGCAGCACGTTCTGCTCGTAGTTGTCGGCCAACACCAACTCGGCCACCGCGTCGGTCTGGCTGGCCAGCAGCTCGCTCCGCTCGCCGGCGTCCAACGCTCCCGCGTGAATCGCGCGGTCGAGCAGGATCTTGATGTTCACCTCGTGGTCGGAGGTGTCGACGCCGGCCGAGTTGTCGATCGCGTCGGTGTTGATCCGGCCCCCGGCCCGGGCGTATTCGACCCGTCCGAGTTGGGTGAACCCGAGATTGCCGCCCTCGCCGACGACCCGGCAGCGAAGCTGGTCGCCGTTGGCCCGCACCGAGTCGTTGGCCTTGTCCCCGGCCTCGAGGTGGGATTCGGCCGAGGACTTGACGTAGGTGCCGATGCCGCCGTTCCACAGCAAGTCGACCGGAGCGGTGAGGATCGCATGGATTAGGGCCGCCGGCGCCAGGGCCGTCGTCCCGGACGGGATGGCCAGCGCGGCGGCGACCTCGGCTGAGATCGGGATCACCTTGGCGGTGCGGGGGAAAACGCCACCGCCGGCGGAGATCAGCTCGCGGCGGTAGTCGGCCCAGCTCGAGCGGGGCAGGGCGAACAGCCGGGCCCGCTCGTCGAAGGACGACTCGGCGTCCGGCGTCGGGTCAAGGAAGATGTGGCGGTGGTCGAAGGCGGCGACCAGGTGCAAGTGGCGGCTGAGCAGCATGCCGTTGCCGAACACGTCGCCCGACATGTCCCCGACGCCGACGGCGGTGAAGTCCTGCGTCTGGATGTCCAGGCCGAGCTCGCGGAAGTGGTACTTGACCGACTCCCACGCGCCTTTGGCGGTGATGCCCATCGCCTTGTGGTCGTACCCGACGGAGCCGCCGGAGGCGAAGGCGTCGCCCAGCCAGAAGCCGCGCTCGATCGCGATGCCGTTGGCGATGTCGGAGAAAGTGGCGGTTCCCTTGTCCGCGGCCACGACCAGGTAGGGGTCATCGCCGTCATAGCGCCTCGTGCGCGGCGGCGCGACGACCTGCTGCACCCCGTCGGCGTCGGGCCGGTAGTTGTCGGTCAGCTCCAGCAACGAGGTGATGAACGTCTGGTAGCAGGCGATTCCCTCGGCCAACCAGGCGTCCCGGTCGACGTTCGGGTCCGGCAGGTTCTTGGCGACGAAGCCGCCTTTGGAGCCCACCGGCACGATGACGGTGTTCTTCACCATCTGCGCCTTGACCAGTCCCAGCACCTCGGTGCGGAAGTCCTCCCGGCGGTCTGACCAGCGCAAGCCGCCGCGGGCCACCGGCCCGAACCGCAGATGCACGCCCTCGACGCGCGGCGCGTAGACCCAGATCTCATACAAGGGCCGGGGCTCGGGCAGGTCGGCGATGGCCCGGGAGTCGAACTTGACGGCGAAGGCGGCCGAGGCGACCCCGTCGTCCTCGCGGTAGTAGTTCGTGCGCAGGGTGGCCGTGATCAAGCCCAGCAGCGAGCGCAGGATCCGATCCTGATCGAGGCTCTCGACCAAGGCCAGGGCCTCATCGATCCGTTGCCGGATGGCTCCCTGACGGGAGTTGCTGGCCGCGCCCGAGGCACCGTCGGGCTGGTCCGAGCCGGCGGCGTCGGCGGTGAGTTGGTCCGGGTCGAAGCGGGCCTCGAACAGCTCGACCAGCAGCGCGGCCACGCCCGGATTCTGGGTGAGGGCCTGCTCGATGTAGCCCTGGCTGAACGTGGTGCCGGCTTGCCGCAGATATTTCGCGTACGCCCGCAACACCATGGCCTGCCGCCAGTCCAGGCTGGCCCGGACGACGAGGGCGTTGAAGCCGTCCTGCTCGATGCTGCCGCCCCACAATTGCCGGAGGGTGTCGATGACCGCGGCCGACCGCTCCGGACCGAAGTCCACGTCGGCTCCGATGCGCAGCCCGAAGTCATACACCCAGGCCGCGGTGCCGTCGGTCCGCTCGAGCTCGTACGGGCGCTCGTCGAGCACCTCGATTCCCATCTGCTCGAGCATGGGCAGCGTTCGTCCCAGCGAGAGCGGCGCGCCCGTGCGGAACACCTTCAGCCGGCGGTCGGCGGACTCGCCGACGCCGGGGGTGTAGACGTCGAAGGCGAGCCCCTCGAAATCGGGCAGCGCCTCCAGCTTGCGCAGATCGGCCACCGCGACCGAGGCCGGGAAGTCCTCTTTGTAGGCCTCGGGGAACGCGCCGCTGTAGCGCCGCAGCACCCGGTTGGCCTCCTGCTCGCCCAACCCCAGGGTCAGCAGGTCGCCCAGGTCGTCGCTCCAGCGCCGGGTGACCTGGGCGACGGTCGCCTCCACCGCGGCCCGCGGCGGGTTCGGCACGTCGTCGCCGGGGCGCAATGCGATCAGGAAGTGCATCCGGGCCAGGCCGAGCTCGACCAGCCGATCGTCCCGGGCGATGATCCGGCCCGGCCAGTTGGTCAGAATGACGTCGCGGACCCGACGCCGCGTCTCGGGACCGAGCCGATCGGCCGGGAAGTAGACGAGCACCGAGACGAAGTCGCGATTGAGGTGAGTGCGAGCGAACACGCCGATGCCGCCGCTCTCGGCCCGGTCGACGACCAGTTGCGAGAGCCGCAGCAGGTCGGAGCTGGTCGCCTCGAGCAGTTCGTCGCGCGGCAGCGTCCGCAGGGCGGCCAACAACTGCCGGCCGGTGTGGCTGTCGGCCCGCGCCCCCGAACGCTGCAGCACCTCGGCGATCCGCCGCCGCAGCACCGGCACCCGGCCAACCGCGCCGTCCGACTCGACCGAGATCAGTCCGAGAAACACGTGGATTCGCTCGCCCGAGCCGTTCTCGCCCGGCGCGATCACCGTCACGCAGTCATAGCGAGCCGAGCGTCGCACGGTCGAGACCATCGGCGACTTGAAGATCACCAGCGGCGCGCCCGACCGATAGGCCGGCAGCAGCTCGAGCGGGCTGACGCTCGCATCGCCGCGCAACACCCCGCGCGCGGTCACCGAGGCGGACTCCTTGGCCCGGACCGGGTTGGCCAGCTCATTGGCCGAATAGGCCGCGTGCCCCAGGATCAAGTAGTTTCCGTCGGCCAGCCAGCGCAACAAGTCGGCCGCCTCGGCCGACGTTTCCCGGTCGAACTGGCCGGGATGGTCTGCGATCTGATCGGCCAACTGGCGGATCAGCGCGTACAACTCCGGCGCGTCTCCCACCGCCCACTGCACGTCCTGCAGCACCCGTTTGAGGTCGGCGACGACGGTCGACTTTTCGTCCTCGGCGATGAGCACCGTCTCGACGTGCATCCAGGACTCGGCGGCTGCGCCCGCGGGCACCGGCGCCGTGTCATCCAGGTCGAGCACCTCCAGCAGCTCACCGCTCGGGCCACGGCGCACCACCAGTTGCGGGTGCAGCACGTGCTCGATGGCGTGGCCGGCCCGGCGGAGCTCGGCGGTGGTCGAGTCCACCAGGTAGGGAGCATCGGCGGTCACGATGTCGATGGCCGAGGTGACCGCGTCCAGGTCCCGGATCGCGACCAAGATCTCGGCCGGCTTGCGCTCGGCGCCGAGGGCCAGATGGGTGCGGGCGATGTCGAGCAGACCGCTCGACTGGCGGCCGGGCAGCTGGGCCGGGGCGTGGGCCAGGTAGCGCTGGAGGAAGACGTCGTCCACGGCGGCCAGGCCGGGTGCCGTGTCCGTCAAGTCAGTCATTTTCAGGTCACCTCGTTGTGACGGAGCCGGTTCGCAATCCTGCGGTCCATCGAACCACAGTCACCGCGGCAGTCGCGGGCCCCGGCAACATCAGACACTATCGAGGGATGACTACTGAGCAGGCCTACGCCCTGCTGGTCGCCGACTGGCGCCGGCAAGTGCACGAGCTGTACCGGGGAGTCCGGTCCGCCCACACCCCGCAGGCCGGCCACGAGCTCTGGATCGCCGGCCGGACGGAGCTGTTCGCCCAGCACGGCGCCTCGCCGCG
>JAOPUY010000012.1 GCA_025963265.1 Frankiales bacterium
CCCGTCGTAGGTCTTGCTCGCTGGCGCGCTGCCCGTCGGCGCGCTGCCCGTCGGAGCGCTGCTCGCCGGGGCGTTGCTCGCCGGCGCGCTGCCCGTCGACTTCGGCGGAGTGGTGGACGAGGCGCCGCCGGACGTGGTCCCGAGCGCGGCGGAGGGCAAGTGCGCTCCGACCGTCACCTGATTCTGGGATTTGAAGCTCAGCAGCGCGACCAGTCCGAGACCGGTCCCCACTATTGACATGATCACGCGTTTCATGGGCGGCCTTAGAAGCTGAATGATTCGTGGTGGATGTGACGACGAGGCACCCCGGCCTCGATGAGGGCGGCCCGAGTCGCGGCCATCATCGCCTCCGGACCGCACAAGTACACGTCTTGACTTGTCAGGTCCGGGACGAGCTGACTCAACTGACCGACCGACAGATGGCCCTGCCCGTCCGGGCGCGAGGGCCCCATCAGGTAGTGGACGCGACCGCCCCGCCGCTGGGCGATCGCTTCGATCTCGGCCCGCAGCAACAGGTCCTCCGGGGTCCGGGCGCGGTACAGCAAGGTGATGTCGCCCGGGCGCCCCGGCAGTGACTCGAACAGCGCGCGTAACGGAGTGATGCCGACCCCGCCGGCGATCAGCAGGACTTTCCGCCGCCGCCGCCGAGCCTGCGTCAGGCCGCCGTACGGGCCCTCGGCGAGGACCCGAGTGCCGGGCGCCAGATCGAGCAGGGCTCGACTGTGCGCGCCGGTCATCTTGACGGTGATCCGCAGCAGATCCGGACGCGGCGCGGCCGAGAGCGAGTACGGGTTGGCGGCCCACCAGAGCTCGCGGTTGAGGAAGCGCCAGCGAAAGAACTGCCCCGATTCCGCGCGCAGCCGACCGATCGAGGGCCCAGTGACGTAGACCGACACCGAGTCGGCGTTCTCCCGGGTGATCCCGGCGACCCGCATCGGGAACTTGATCGCGTTGTAGAGCGGTGTCAGCAGCCGGTACCAGAGCAGCAGGGCGGCCACGGCGAGGTACAGCGCCGACCACAGCCAACGCGCCGGCGCGTTGCTGATGAAGTCGGCGCCGGTGGCGAACTGATGGCTGAAGACCAAGGCGATCGCCAGGTAGGTGTAGAGGTGGATGAAGTGCCAGGTCTCATAACGCAGCCGCCGACGCGCGGCCCGCGCCGAGGACACTCCGACGGCGACGAGCAGTCCGAGCCCGACCGTGGCCATCAGCACGTCGGGATAACCGGTGATCAGCGAGGCCGTTTGATGCAGGACGTTCGTGTGGGCGGTGACGGCATAGCCCCAGATGATCAGCAGGGTGTGCGCGACGGACAGGCCCACGGTGTAGCGCCCGCCCATGGCGTGCCAGCGAGCAAGCCGGTCAGCGCCCACCCCTCGGTCCAACGCGGGGACTCGGGCCATCAGCGCGAGCAGCACCACCACTGCGTAGCCCGCCCACAGGCCAGTGAGCCGGCCAGCGTTCGTCAGCCAATCCCCTAAGCCGTGGACCGCAAAGGTGTCGTTCCACCACAGGTAGGTGACGGCGAGCGCACCGGCGGCGATCAGGCCGAGCGCGAGCTCGGGGGAAACACGGGCCCGAGGCTGGCCGGCGACCGGCGCGATCGCCGCCCGCGATGGTGCTGCCACGCTCACTCGGCGGTCCTCTCCTTCGCTCGCAGTTCGGGGGTCGCTGGCCTTGGGCCTCCAGTCTGCGGGAGTTCTCTCTGCGAATCCTCTGCGACGGCTGTGAGCGGTTGAACCGTCGGCGCCGCTCCTGAGCGTCAGAGCAAGCGGCTCCCGAGCGTCAGAGCAACTTGAGAAGAAACTCAGAGGTTCAGACCCCGTGCCCTCGGTCATGCTTAGCGGATGAGCACTCCCAACACGCCCGTCCTCAACGCCGCCGGCGATGTCCTGCGCGCGCTCGTGGTCGAGGATGAGCCCAACCTCGCTGACGTCCTCGTCCGCATGCTCGCCTTCGACGGCTGGGCAGCAGAGCAGGCTCGCACCGGGGCGAGCGCCCTAGCCATCGCGCAGGAGTTCCGACCGGATGTGGTCGTGCTCGACGTCATGCTTCCCGACACCAGCGGCTTAGAGGTGCTGCGGGGGCTGCGTGAGCAGAACCCTGCGGTGTGCGTGCTTTTCCTGACCGCCAAGGACTCCCTGGAGGATCGAATCACCGGGATCACGGCGGGCGGCGACGACTACGTGACGAAGCCGTTTAGCTTTCAGGAGGTCTCGGCCCGACTGCGCGGACTCGTCCGGCGGGCCGGCATCGCCCGGCCGAGCGAGGGAACCGGCCTCAGCGTCGGCGACTTGACCATGGACGAAGAAGCGCGCGAGGTCCGACGAGGCGGCAAGGTCGTCGAACTGACCGCGACCGAGTTCGAGTTGCTGCGATTCCTGATGCGCAATCCTCGGGTGGTGCTGTCCAAGGCCCAGATCCTGGACCGAGTGTGGAGCTACGATTTCGGCGGCGGCGGCCACGTGGTGGAGCTCTACATCAGCTATCTGCGCAAGAAATTGGGCGCCGACGTCGCGCCGATGATTCACACCGTGCGCGGGATCGGCTACGTCCTCAAACCGGCGGCGCCGTCAACCCGCCGCGAGCGCGCAGCGGGCGCCCAGTGAGGCTGCGATGAGCGTCCAGTTCCGCAGGGCGCGCTCGGCGCTCGGAGGGCGGATTCGTCGGCTCAGCCTGCGGACCCGGCTGACCGCCCTACTCGTCGGGCTGCTGCTGGCCAGCTGCGCGATCCTCACCGTCGTCACGTCACTGGCGCTGCACTCCTATCTGGTCGAGCGCCTGGACCAGCAGCTCGCCGCCGCGGGCGACCGTTACGCGGTGTCGCTGGAGCACCCCAGCGACCACGACGCCGACAACGACTACAGCTCGGTCCTCGGCCAAGCCGCCGGGACGCTCGGCGCGCGGATCGCCAACGGCGCCGTCACCGACGCCGGCATCGTCACCGATGAGTCGACCACCCGCGACGTGTCGGCCGCGGACCGGGCCGTGATCGCCCGGCTCAACATAGGCGGGGCCCGCGACGTGAAACTGCCCTCCCTGGGCGAGTACCGCGTGATCGTCAGCGCCGGAGCCGACAACGACCTGCAGGTGACGGGGCTGCCCAAACGCGGCGTGGATCAGACGATCGGCCGGCTCGCCGTGATCGAGGCCGTGGTCGTCGCCGTGGCCCTGCTGCTCACGGCCGCAGCTGGGGCGATCTGCGTCGGGCTGACTCTGCGGCCGCTCGACCGAGTGTCGCGGACCGCGCGCAGCGTCACCGATCTCCCGCTGAGCAAGGGAGAAGTGCAATTGCCGGCACGGCTGGTCAATCCGGCGCCCGGGACCGAGGTCGGACAGGTCACCGACGCGCTCAATAGCATGCTGGAGCACGTCGAGTCGGCCTTCGCCGAGCGGCAAGTCAGCGAGACTCTGCTTCGCCAATTCATCGCCGACGCCAGCCACGAGCTGCGCACGCCGGTAGCCGTGATCCGAAGCCACGCCGAGTATGCGCAGATGACGGCCGCCGGTCTGCCCCCTGAGACTTCCGAGGCGCTGTCCCGGATCACCGCGGAGTCGGTCCGGATGGGCGCACTCGTCGAAGATCTGCTGCTGCTGGCCCGCCTTGACTCCGGACGTCCGCTGCTGCGCGAACCGGTCGACCTCACTCGCCTGGTGCTGGACGCGGCGCTCGACGCCCAGACGCTCGGCCGCGATCACAGTTGGCGGCTGGAGTTGCCCGAGCAGGAGGTCACCATCGCCGGCGACGCGAATTCGCTGCGGCAGGTGTTGGTGAACCTGCTCGGCAACGCGATTGAGCACACGCCCGCTGGCACCCAGGTGTCCATCTCGCTGGCCGCCGACCGCGGGGCCGCCATCGTCGTCATCAGCGATGACGGCCCGGGCATCTCACCGGACTTTCTGCCGCACATCTTCGAACGCTTCGCCCGCGGC
>JAOPUY010000574.1 GCA_025963265.1 Frankiales bacterium
CCTTTCACTCATGAGCGCTGAGCCCACGGTCGGCCCACCCGGCAATCGCCCAGCCGAGCCGCGGCCCGAGCTGCGGGCCGAGTCGCTCCTTATCGCCCGCGGACGACCCGCCGCCACGGCGGGCGCCCCCCTCAACTCGCCGCTGGTCCTCAGCGCCACCTTCCACGCCGGCGCCGAGCGCGGCTACGCCCGGGACGGCACGGACACCACCGACGCATTCGAGGACGCGATGGGCGCCCTGGACGGCGGCGAGGCCATCGCGTTCAGCTCGGGGATGGCGGCCGCGGCGGCGCTGATCGAGGGCTTGCCGGTGGGTGCGACCGTCGTCATCCCGGCCAGCTACTACAACTTGCACCGCAGCCTGATCCAGGCGCAGCAGGCGCTGGGCCGGTTGAGCGTCCGGACGGTGGACACAGCCGACACGGCGGCGACCTTGACCGCGATCGAGGGCGCGGACCTGGCCTGGCTGGAGCTGCCGACCAATCCGACCCTCGACGTCCCGGACCTGCCCGCGATCACGGCCGCGGCCCGGGCCCAGGGCGTCCGCACGGTGGTGGACGCGACGGTGGCGACCCCGCTCGGCATCCGTCCGCTGGCTCACGGCGCCGATGTCGTCCTGCACTCGGCGACCAAGTGGATCGCCGGCCACAGCGACCTGCTGATGGGGGTGCTGGTCACCGGCGACCCCGAGCTGGGCGACGAGCTTCGGACGCGACGCCGGCTGACCGGGGCGGTGCCGGGGGCGCTGGAGTCCTATCTCGCGCTGCGGGGGCTGCGGACGCTCTCGGTGCGGCTGGAACGGGCCTGCGCCAACACGGCGACGCTGGCCCACCGGCTTCGCGAGCATCCAGCGGTCACCGGCGTGCACTATCTGGGCTTCGCCGAGCACCCCCAGGCCGACCGCATCGCTGTGCTGCTCGAGCACCACGGCGCGATGCTCTCCTTCACGGTCGATTCGGTGCGACGGGCCGACGAGCTGTGCGCGCGGGTTCGGCTGATCACCCACGCGACCAGCTTGGGCGGAGTCGAGTCCCTGATCGAGCGGCGCGGTCAGTATCCCGGCGAACTGGCCCAGGGCACGCCGGCAGCGTTGGTCCGCCTGTCGGTTGGCCTCGAGCACGAACAGGACTTATGGGCCGACTTGGCGGCCGGGTTGGCCGACTAGCCGCTCGCCTTCCGACCGATCAATCCGTCCGGGCGATCAGCGCGGTGGCCACGGCGGCGATGCCCTCGCCGCGCCCGGTCAGGCCGAGGCCGTCGGTCGTGGTGGCCGAGAGGCTGACTGGCGCGCCGACCACGTCGGACAGCAGCGTCTGCGCATCGAGGCGGCGGGGACCGAGCTTTGGCGCGTTGCCGATGAGCTGGACCGAGACGTTGCCGATGGCCCACCCGGCCGCTCGCAGCCGGGTGACCACCTCGCCGAGCAGCGCCGAGCCGGAGGCGCCGGCCCAGCGCGGGTCCGACACCCCGAACACGCTGCCCAGGTCGCCGAGGTCGGCTGCGGCCAGCAAGGCGTCGCAGGCGGCGTGCGCGACCACGTCGCCGTCCGAGTGCCCGGCGCAGCCGTCCACGTTTGGCCAGAACAACCCGGCGATCCAGCATTCGCGGCCGGCTTCGACCGGGTGCACGTCGACGCCGACGCCGACTCGGGGCAGGCTGGTCATCGGCTCGGCCTGGGGCTCAGTCGTCGGCTCAACGCCTCAGCCAACACCAGGTCGTGCGGGGTGGTGATCTTGAAGCTGTCGGGCGATCCGAGCACCACGACCACCTCGCCACCGGCCTGTTCGATCAAGCTCGCGTCGTCGGTGACGGACTGACTGCGGGTGCGATGCGCACTCTCCAGGGCGGCCCGGGTGAAACCTTGCGGGGTCTGGACGGCGACGAGGTCTTGCCGCGGGAGCGTCTCGCTGACCACGGTGGCCGAGCCGCGCAGCTGCACCCGCTTGACGGTGTCAGTCACGGCCAGCGCCGGAATGACCGCCGGCGCACCGGCGAGCAACGCGTCGATTACCCGCTCGAGCACCTCGCTCGGCACGAAGGGCCGCGCGGCGTCGTGCACCAGCACATGGTGGGCGTTCGGCGAAAGTGCGCTCAGCCCGGCGCGAACCGAGTCGTGGCGCTCCACGCCGCCGGCCACGACTGCGCACCCGGACGCCCAGTCGGCGGCGGCGGTCTGCTCGAGCTGGGGTTGCGGCGTGACGATCACGATCTCGGTGACCGCCACGTGCGCCGACATCGCACGGACGGCCCACTCGAGAATCGAGCGGCCGCCGACTTCCACGTACGCCTTGGGCGCCGCAGCACCCAGGCGCAGGCCCGAGCCGGCGGCAACGACAATGACTGCCACGCTCACGACGGCTCGTTTTCCGGCGCGCTTAAGGCACCGAGCGAGCCGGAAGAACTAGGCGACAGCTTCGGCCAATACCTCATCGAGGACCAGTTCGGCTTTGTCCTCGTTGGTGCCCTCAGCAAGCGCCAGCTCGCTGACCAGAATCTGGCGGGCCTTGGCCAACATCCGCTTCTCGCCAGCGGAGAGACCGCGGTCCTTCTCGCGTCGCCATAGGTCACGCACGACCTCGGCGACCTTGTTCACATCGCCCGAGGCGAGCTTCTCGCCGTTGGCCTTGTAGCGGCGCGACCAGTTGGTGGGTTCCTCAGTGTGCGGAGCCCGCAGCACCTCGAAGACCCGGTCTAGTCCCTCCTGGCCAACCACATCGCGCACGCCCACGATTTCGGCGTTGTCGGCTGGGACCCGGACGGTCAGATCACCCTGCTGAACCTTGAGGACTAAGTAGATTCGTTCTTCACCCTTGATGATGCGGGTCTCGATTGCCTCGATCTTGGCAGCGCCATGATGCGGGTAAACGACGGTCTCGCCGACGTTGAAAGTCATTCAGGCAACCCCTTTCGCTGACCTCAAGGGTAACACGAAAGGGCGACACGCCCAGATCTAGTTGATCTTAGTTGAGCGAGCTGCTGTGGTAGTGCAGCGTCGCCCGATGTGGCTAAGCCCACGTGAGCGACCCTGCGACCGAGGTCGGATCGCCGCTAGATAGGCTGTCGCCATCTGGAGGCTCTGTCGAGTTCGGGGCGCCGAGATCTGCATCGACTTCAGTAGTCGACCGGGCTGGAGGAGTGACGTGGTGACCGAGACGCATAGCCGTGCGAGCTCTTTGCGTGTCGCAGGACGCGCACGCAGGACCGGCGTCGGCATCGCCGCCGCCGTGACCGCCGTCGTGCTCCTCGCCGGCTGCGCGACCGGAAAGGACGCCCAGACCGCCGAAGAGACGCCGGTAGTCGACGGCGTGACGGTCACATCGGGCACCCTCGGCATCCGCGCCGCCGCCATCCAGGCCCCGCAGAGCGGGACGAGCTACCAGGTCGGCGAGGACGCGCCGCTCACGCTCACCTTGATCAACAACGGCACCGCCAACGACACCTTGACCGGTGTCACCGCGACCTCGGTCTCGCCGTCGGTCTTCACCGGCCTGGCTGGCCCCCCGGCCACGACGACCGCGACCCCAGCCGCGCCCTCGGCGACGGCGGGCAGCGGATCGGCCACCGCAGGCAGCACCCCGAGCACCTCGGCCAGCGCCAGCGCCAGCGATTCGGGCTCGCCGAGCGTCTCAGTCACGCCGAGCCAGCCCATCCCGGTGCCCAGCGACTCCGCGGTCATGGTCGGCGTGGGCACCGCTGGCCCCTCGATCGTGCTAACTGATCTCACCGCGCAGCTCTGGACGGCGCAGTCGGTCGCGAACGTGGTGTTCACCTTCGCCAGCGGCGCCACCATCACCGCGACCCTGCCGGTCCAACTCACCAACGGCGCCGGACCGGCCCCGACCATCGACGTCAGCCCGACCAGCGAGGGCTGACCGACCCAGCCGGTCACGATCGAGCGTTAGGCCGAGGCGCGGCCGGCCCGGCTTCCGTGCCGTCCTCGGGTTGCTGAGCCTTTCTGTCAGAGCCGACCGGTAGCGTCCGCTTCGTGACACCAACCGGCGCCAAACCCACTGGCTCAGCGGCGAGCTCCCTGTCCGGCAAAGCCAAGCGGGCCTCGGTCGCCTACGCCTGCACCGAATGCGGGACGACCGCCGTTCGCTGGGTGGGGCGCTGTCCCGAATGCCAAGCCTGGGGCACGATGGCCGAGGAGGACGTCCGCGCAGCCGCGTTGGCCATGCCGGCCCTGGTCAAACCCAAGCTCGCGGCCGAGTCGATCAGCCATCCGGACTCCGAAGTGGCCCACGCGGTGCCGACCGGAATCGGTGAGCTGGACCGCGTCCTCGGCGGCGGCCTGGTCGGGGGCTCGGTCCTGCTGCTGGCCGGCGAACCCGGAGTGGGCAAGTCGACCTTGTTGCTCGAGGTGGGGCAGAAGTTCGCCGCGCTCGGCGGCCGTCCCGCGCTGCTGATCACCGGTGAGGAATCGACCGCGCAGGTTCGATCGCGCGCCCAGCGAACCCACACGATGCACGATCAGTTCTTTCTGGCCGCCGAGAACGACCTCGGGGCGGTCCTGACCCACCTCGACGAGGTCAAGCCGGGGCTGCTGATCCTGGACTCGATCCAGACGATCGCCTCCTCCACGGTGGACGGCGTGGTCGGCGGCGTCCCGCAGATCCGGGCCGTGACCGCGGCCATCAGCGCAGTCGCCAAAGAGCGCGGCATCGCCACCGTCCTGGTCGGGCACGTGACGAAAGACGGCTCGATCGCCGGGCCTCGAGTGCTCGAGCACCTAGTCGACGTGGTGCTGTATTTCGAGGGCGATCGGCACACCTCGCTGCGGATGCTGCGGGCGATCAAGAACCGCTTCGGTGCGACGGACGAAGTCGGCTGCTTCGAGATGCACGAGGAGGGCATCGACGAGCTGGCCGACCCGTCCGGGCTGTTCGTGAGCACGCGCGACATCCCGGTGCCGGGCACCTGTGTCACGGTCACGGTCACCGGGCGGCGGCCGCTGCTGTCCGAAGTCCAAGCGCTGGTCTCGGCCGTTCCGGTGCCCGGCAGCGCGCGCCGCTCGTTCACCGACTTGGACTCCTCCCGGGTCAACATGCTGCTCGCCGTGCTGGTTCGCCATGTCGGCGTGCCCAACCTCGAGGCGCGCGACGTCTACGCGGCCAGCGTCGGCGGCATCAAAGTGACCGAGCCCGCGGTCGACCTGGCGGTCGCGCTGGCCATCGCGTCGGCCGGGCACGACCACGCGCTGCCGGCCAACCTGTGCGCGATCGGCGAGATCTCCCTCTCGGGCGATGTCCGCCGAGTCGGCGGCCTGCAACGCCGGATCTCCGAGGCGGGCCGCCTCGGCTTTCGCAAGGCGCTCATCCCAGCCGGCTCGGAGTGGTCCCGGGTGCCCGGCCTGCGAGTCATCGAGGTCCCCACCCTTGGCGACGCCTGGCGAGCCGTGGCCGCATTGTGACCTCTCGGGCCCTCCGTCGGGCGCCAACGCCGACAGAAGACCTAGACTGGCACCTTAGACTCAAACCGACCCGCCAGCTTGATCTGTGTCGCCCCACGGCCCGGCCGCGACCCGCATCTTTCCCATGGAGCAGCCGAGTGCCTGTC
>JAOPUY010000085.1 GCA_025963265.1 Frankiales bacterium
AAACCGGAACTGAAAACGATTAAGCTGGTCCGTGGAAAGACGCCTGGGCTGCACTCTGAGCAGGCACCGAGCGAGCCCAGCCACATATGATCAGGAGAGGCTCGTGACCGATACCGCAACTGGCATAGTTCAAACCCATCCCAAGTGGTGGACGGAACTGGATTCCAAGGCGGTGGACACAGCTCGGCTGTTGGCCGCCGACGCGGTTCAGAAGGTGGGCAACGGTCACCCCGGCACGGCGATGAGCCTGTCTCCGCTGGCCTACCTGCTCTTCCAGCGGGTGCTGCGGCACAGCCCGGCCGACCCTAATTGGGTGGCCCGCGACCGTTTTGTCCTGTCCAACGGACACTCATCGCTGACTCTGTACTGCCAGCTGTACCTCAGCGGCTACGGACTCGAGCTCGAGGACCTCAAAGGGCTGCGGACCTGGGGATCGCTGACTCCCGGCCATCCCGAGCACGGCCACACCCTCGGGGTCGAGACCACCACCGGCCCGCTCGGCCAAGGCGTCGGCAACGCCGTCGGCATGGCGATGGCCGCCCGCCGCGAGCGCGGCCTGCTCGACCCGGAGGCGGCGCCCGGCGAGTCGGTGTTCGACCACCACATCTACGTGATCGCCGGCGACGGCTGCCTGGAGGAGGGCGTCTCGGGCGAGGCCTCGAGCCTGGCTGGCACCCAGCAGCTCGGCAACCTGACGCTGCTGTGGGACGACAACCACATCTCGATCGAGGACGACACCAACATCGCGTTCACCGAGGACGTGCTCGCCCGTTACCGGGCCTACGGCTGGCACGTGCAGTACGTCGACTCCGGCGAGGACGTCGTCGCGCTGGAGAAGGCGCTCGCCGCCGCCAAGGCCGAGACGGCTCGGCCGTCGTTCATCGCGGTCCGCACCATCATCGGCTGGCCGGCCCCGACGCTGCAGGGCACCGGCAAGGCGCACGGCGCCGCGTTGGGCGAGGACGAGGTTCGCGCCACCAAGGAATTCCTGGGGTTCAACCCCGATCTGCACTTCGCCGTCGACGCCGACGTGCTCAGCCACGCCCGCGAGGTCGTCGACCGCGGCCGCGCGGCCCAAGCCGAATGGCAGCCCAAGTTCGAGGCGTGGGCGGCGGCCAACCCGCAGGCCAAAGCGCTGTTCGACCGCATGATCACCCGTAGCCTGCCCGACGGGTGGACGGCCTCGCTGCCGACCTTCCCCACCGAGAAGGACGGCAAGCCGGCCACGCTGGCCACCCGGGCCGCCTCCGGCAAGGTGCTCTCCGCCCTGGCCGACGTGCTGCCTGAGCTCTGGGGCGGCTCGGCTGACCTGGCCGAGAGCAACCTCACGACGATGGAGGGCGAGCCGAGCTTCCTGCCGGCCGACCGCCAGACCAAGGTGTGGACGGGCGGCCCGTACGGCCGGACGCTGCACTTCGGGATCCGCGAGCACGCCATGGGCTCGATCATGAACGGGATCACCTTGCACGGCGGGACCCGCGTCTACGGCGGCACCTTCCTGGTGTTCAGCGACTACATGCGACCGCCCGTCCGGCTGGCCGCGTTGATGAAGCTGCCGGTCACCTACGTCTGGACGCACGACTCGATCGGCCTCGGCGAGGACGGGCCGACCCACCAGCCGATCGAGCAGTTGGCGGCGCTGCGGGCGATCCCCGGGCTCGACGTCGTCCGGCCGGCCGACGCCAACGAGACGGCGGTGGTCTGGCGGACCGTGCTCGAGCACACCGACCGCCCGGCCGGCCTGGCGTTGTCGCGGCAGGCGCTGCCGGTGCTGGAGCCGAGCAAGGTCGTCAACGCGGACAAGGGCGGCTACATCCTGGAGGAGGCCTCCTCGGGCCTGGCCAAGGTGATCTTGATCGCGACGGGCTCGGAGGTCGCGTTGGCGCTGACCGCTCGCGAGCGGCTGGAGGCCGACGGCACGCCGACGCGCGTGGTCTCGATGCCCTGCCTGGAATGGTTCCGCGAGCAGGAGCGGTCCTACCAGCAGCTCGTCCTGCCCCCGGCCATCCGGGCCCGGGTCAGTGTCGAGGCCGCCGTCACCATGGGCTGGCGCGAGGTCGTCGGCGAGGCCGGCGAGACCATCGGCATCGACCACTTCGGCGCCAGCGCCGCCGGGCCGGTCCTCTACGAGCAGTTCGGTTTCACGCCGGACCGCGTCGTCGCCGCCGCGCACGCCTCGCTGGAGCGCGTCGGCGAGATCACCGGCGAGACGACCGGCAACTAATCCGCCCCGACCCCACGTCTGCCCTACCCGCAGAAGGAGACTTTCATGAACGACAAGACCGCGGCGCTCTCGGCGCAAGGCGTATCCATTTGGCTCGACGACATCAGCCGCGAGCGGCTCACCAGCGGCAACTTGGCCGAGCTGATCGCCGACAAGAACGTCGTCGGCGTGACCAGCAACCCGTCCATCTTCCAGAAGGCGCTCGAGCAGGGTGACGCCTACAACGCCCAGCTGGGCGACCTGGTCACCCGGGGGGTCGAGCTGGACGAGGCGGTCCGCCTGATCACCTCCTTCGACATCCGTTGGGCCTGCGACGTGCTCAAGCCGGTCTATGACCGCACCGCGGGCCAGGACGGCCGGGTCTCGATCGAGGTCGACCCGCGGATGGCCCACGAGACGGAGAAGACCACGGCCGAGGCCAAGGCCCTGTGGTGGCTGGTGGACCGGCCGAACGTGATGATCAAGATCCCCGCCACCGAGGCGGGACTGCCCTCGATCACTGCCGCGACCGCCGCCGGCA
>JAOPUY010000113.1 GCA_025963265.1 Frankiales bacterium
CGCCGAGGACAAGCCGAAGTCGCGGATGATCTCGGCCACGCCGACGATCGCCGTGACCATCGCGACGAGGCCGAAGTCGGTCGGGCTCAGCAACCGGGCTAGGACGGACAGCGAGCCGAACTGAAGCACGAAACGGATGGCCTGGGTGCCGAGGGTGATCCCGGCGCCGCGCGCGGCGGCTTGTCCGAGGTTCGGGCTGGGGCTGCTGGTTACCGCCGTCACGGCTGCGATGCTCCGGCGAGCTCGCGGCGCGCGGACTCGGCGAGCAGGCTCGCCGCGGGATGCGGGAGCGCGGGTGGGTTCTTAGCCGCCGCCCGCAGGTCGTCGAGTTCGCGGTTGAACACCAGTACGACCAGCGGAAGCAGCATCACCGGCACGACGAAGGTGTTGTCGACGAAGGCGAAGGAGACCTCGAACACGCAGGTGCCGGCCAGCGCGACCAGGAAGGCGATCCCGACGATGGTGGTGTGACTGGCCAAGCGGGCCGCGCTGATGGTCGTCACGAGCAACATCAGGCCGACGAGCAGCGCCAGCACGATGCCGCCGGTGACCAGCAGTTGCACCAATTGATTGTGGCCGTGGAACACGGTGCCGCCGAGGGTGGCCGAGGAGGTGCCGATCAGCCGGTACCAAGCGCTGCCCAGACCGCCGATGCTGTTGTCCCGCCACGCCTGCAGGCTTTGCGTCCAGATGTAGCCGCGGTTGGAGTAGGCCCGCGGGTCGTGGGTGATGAACGGCAGCACGCAGACCAGCGCCACCGAGCCCAGGACGAGCAGGAAGCCCGCGGCGGCCCGGTGCTTCTTGATGGCCAGCAGGACGAGCACGGCGAAGAGCATCATGGCGAGCGCGATCAGAGATCCACGCGACGCGCTCCACACCAGGGTGAAGACGCTCAGGACCAGCAACACCCACCGCAGCCGTCGGCGCGGGATGAGGGCGACCGCGGGCATGCCCATCACGATGAACTGCCCGAGGTTGTTGCCCTGGGTGAAGATGCCGACGAGCAGGCCTAAGGGCAGGATCTGCTTGTCCTCGGCGATCACCGTGCCCTGCGAGGAGTGAAAGATGCCCTTAGCCGGCAGCAGCGCACCGAGCAACAGGCTCAGGACGACCGCCAACCCGACGAAATAGCCGAGCGTGGCCAGACTCCGGATCCGCGGCCGGATGGCCCAGACGGCGATGACCACCAGCAAGTAAATGATCCGGGTGTTCTCCGGGCGCTGGCCCAGGAACTCATCCCGCAGCCAAAGGTAGGCGCACGGCGCCATCAAGACCAGGATGGCGAAGCCCCGGCCGCGGGGCGATTCGCGCAGGCACTTGACGAGGGTCCACACGCAGAACAGGACGATCAGATAGAAAAGGATGCGTTGCCCGTAGTTGGCGACGCCGACGTAGGGCGGGGTCTCGACGCCGGTGCTTGCCCGGTACTTGGGCGCGAACAAGCTCTGCAGCAAACGCGGCAGGATCACCCACAACGAGACCAACGAGATCAGGATCGACGCCTGGCGGTCGCGTGCGTGCTGCGCGACCTCGTCCTCGACCTCGGCCATGGCGTTCATCTCCTTGCGTGGCTGGGACGAAGTACGGTCCGTCGCACGCTGGGCCCCGTCGCGGACCCGGCCTGCTCAGCCCCGACCGGCCAAGCTGAGCGAGCCTTGCTCGGTCTCGCCGCCGTTGGCGAGCGTGGTTTCGTCGCTCGAGTCAGCGTAGAGCATCGGCGCCCTATGTGAAACTCCAGTAAGAAAATTCCACGGAAGGGGCGACGCAGGTCACGTCCGGCGGCGGGCCCAGTCAGGACTGAGACGCCTTGAAGGAGCTGACGGAGACGGTCACCGGGCTGGTCGCGCTGCCGGAGAGGTAGGACCGCAGGCCGACGCTGGCCGGGACCTGCAGCGCGGCGCTCGAGTCAGTCGCGGTTGCTTGGAACGCGGCCGGCTCGGTGCCGCTCGCGGGCCAGGCCTTCAACCCGAGCGCGGTGGTTCCGGCCGTGGTGAGCACGCTGAACTTGATGTCGAGCTGCGCGCCGGCGGCCAGCGTGGCCGGCAAGGTGACCGTGCTGCTGAGCGTGACCTCGGTGGACGAGCCGTCCAACTTGGTGATGTAAATGGTCACCGCCCCGCTGCTCAACTGGTGCACCTCGGCGCGGTACTCCTCAGTGGAGTTGACCCGGCGGCCGGCGAGGCTGAAGTAGATGCCGCCGCCGGTGGCGATCTTGTCGAAGGAGATCGTCGAGGTCACCACCGCGTTCGCTTGCGAGGTCGCGGTCAAGATGCCGGTCGTGGTGATGCCCGCGGTCATCGCGAGCTTGGCCGCCCCGGGAGTGACCGACTGGGCCGCGACGGTGCTCGCGCTGGTCCAGGCGCCGCCGATGTCGGCCGTGCCCAGGCCGCCGGTGACCGTGCGGTTGAAACTGTCGGAGGCGAAGACGATCGGTGTCGTCGTGGTGGCGCCGGTGATCGTGACGGCGGCCGACTTCGCGCTGGTGACCGAGTTGCCGAAGGAGTCCGAGGCCACGACGGTGTAGGTGTGGGTGCCATTGGGCGGCGACGCGTCCGTGACCGTCTGGGTCGGCGCCGGCGCGGTCCAGAAGCGGGTGTCGACGGAGGTGCTGCCGACCGGGATCGTGCCGTCGCGGTAGACCGAGTACTTCAGCACCGCGTTGTCCGGGTCATAGGTCGTGCCCCAGGTCAGCTTCACGCTGGTGCCGACCTTCGTCACCGTCGGGGTCAGCGCGGTCGAGGCGACCGGGCCCACCTTGTTCGGCGCGATCGAGCTGACCGCGAAGCGCACCAGGCCCTGCTCGGCCACGCCGTTCACCTTGGGGAACTCGCCGCCCAGGGAGATGTAGTTCGCGTTGCCGGTGACCGACCAGGCGGCCTGGTCCTGGCCGGTGAAGGTGCCCGT
>JAOPUY010000180.1 GCA_025963265.1 Frankiales bacterium
CACTCAAAGCTCATCGCCGCCTTGCGGTAACCGACCCGTCCGCGGTGCCGCGATCGTTGCAAAGCCCTCGACTGTGTGCCGTGCGATATGACGAGAAACGGTCAAGCCATCGCACCAATCTGGCCGAGCTCTCTTACGGCGCCGACCGCTGGGGTTCCGCCCCCGGCGCAGCCACTGGCCGCGAAATATCACCCACGGCGCGGCCAACGCGCGCGAAACCGGGCCAAGCGGCGTCCGGGCGGTAGGCCCGCAGCGGATCCACCCGCACAACCAGCCGCACCAGCACGTCCGAAACCACCAGCAGCAACGCAGCCACGATCCCGTCCAGCCAGAAGTGGTTTCCGGTGGCCACCACGACGAACACCGTGATCAACGGGTGCAGGGCGGCCAGCCAGCGCCAGCGGCTCGAGCTGACCCGGATCACGGCCCAGGCGATCAGCAGCGACCAGCCCACGTGCACCGACGGCATCGCGCCCAACTCGTCCACGCTCAAGCCAGCCACGTTGTAGACCGACAGGCCGTACTTCTCGGCGATGTCGACGAATCCGAGCTCGGGCAGCAGCCGCGGCGGCGCGACCGGGATCAGCTGAATGAGCAGCGCCAACGCGGTGAACACGACCAACACATTGCGCACAAAGGAATAGCGGTCGCGATGCCGGACGAACAACCAGACCAGGAACACCCCGAGCATCGCGAAGTGCATGCTCAAGTAGTAGAGGTTGCAGGCCTGGGCGGCCCATTCCCGGCCGTCGATCAGGTGCTGCAGGCCCCGCTCGCTCGGCAACCCGACGTCACCCTGGAAGCGCTCGATCCAACGGCCGCGGGCCACGCCGCCCGAGGTGCCGAAGACCGACACCGAGGCCCCGAGCTGCCACAGCGCGTACAGCCCGGCGATAAACGCGGACTCGAGCAGGAACGGGCTCAGCCGTGCGGTGCGTGATGAACGAGCGACAGCCACCCGCAACGCGACGAGCCCAGCGCCCAGCACCGCGGCCTGTTGCCAGTCCAGCTGCAGGTTCACCATGGCACACCAGTATGGCCGACCAACAAGCCCGCGGCGGCGCTCAGCGGTTAGTTTGCGCCGACTCCGCGCCGATCACGTGCATCACCGCGTTGATCAGCGCCAGGTGGGTGAAGGCCTGCGGGAAGTTGCCCAGGTGGTGACCGGTGTGCGGGTCGATCTCCTCGGCGTACAACTCCAGCGGTCCAGCCAGCGACAGCAGCTTCGCGCACAGCTCCCGGGCCCGGACGTGCTCGCCGATCTCGCTCAGCGCCGACACCAGCCAGAAGGAGCAGATCGTGAAGGTGCCCTCCTCGCCCGTGAAGCCGTCGTCGGTCTCATCGACCCGGTAGCGCAGCACCAGCCCGTCCACCGTCAGCTCGTCGGCGATGGCCAGCACGGTCGATCGGATGATCGGGTCGTCGGCCGGCAGGAACCGCACCAGCGGCGCCAGCAGCAACGAGGCGTCCAGGGCTGTCGTGCCGTAGTACTGGGTCAGCACGCCGCGCTCGTCCACGCCGTTGGCCAGGATGTCCTCGCGGATCTCCTCGGCCGCCATCTCCCACTCCGACGCCGCGTCGTCCTGCCCGATCATCGAGGCGAGCTTGGCTCCGCGGTCGACCGCCACCCAGCACATGATCTTGGACGAGGTGAAGTGCTGCAGCTCGCCGCGGACCTCCCAGATGCCGGCGTCGGGCTCGCGCCAGTGCTTGAGCGCGTCGTTGACCTGCTTGCCGAGGATCGGCCAAATGCGGCCGTCGAGGTGCTCGGCCGCCTTGTAGTGCAGGTAGACCGAGTCCAACAGCGCGCCCCAGACGTCGTGCTGCTTCTGAGTGCTGGCGGCGTTGCCGACCCGGACCGGGCGGGAGTTGGCGTAGCCCGGCAGGTGGTCGAGCGTGTACTCGGCCAGGTCCCGCTCGCCGCCGATGCCGTACATGATCTGCAGGTCGTCATCGGCCTCGACCAGGTCGGCGATGAAGGAGAAGAAGTCGACGGCCTCCCAGTCGAAGCCCAGGGAGTACATGCCCCACAGGGCGAAAGTCGCGTCGCGGATCCAGCTGTAGCGGTAGTCGTAGTTACGCTCGCCGCCGATCGTCTCCGGGAAGGACGTCGTGGCAGCCGCGGCGATCGCGCCGGTCGGGGCGTAGGTGAGCCCCTTCAGCGTCAGGGCGCTGCGCTGCAGGTAGCTGCGCCAGGGATGGTCGGGGAAGTTGCCGCGGGCCAGCCAGTGCTGCCAGTGGTGCGCGGTCCAGACCAGCCGCTTGTAGGCGTCGGCGAAGTCCATCGGCGGCGGCTTGCTGCCCCAGCTCAACGCCACGTAGCGCACGTCGCCCTCGCGCAGCATGGTCCGAGCCCGGGCCTGGCCGCCCTCGATGCCCAGCCGCATGTCGGTGGTCAGGGTCAGCTCGGGCCAGTCGGTGTTGTCGGCCGCTTTCGCCGTCGCCTGGTGATAGACGTGGTCGGTGTAGGTCCACTTTACGAAGCGGCGGCCGTAGTCCAGCACCGGCTCGCAGTCCATGATCATCTGCACCTCGCCCGAGACGCAGCGCACCGTGCGCAGCAGGATGTGCTCCGCGTCGTAGTCGGTCGGCGTGCGGCGCTGGGTGTGGGAGAACTCGTCCTCGTGCCGCCACGGGCCGATGAGCAGGACGTCGCGGACGATGATCCATCCCGTCGCGGTGCCCCAGCTGGTCTCGAGGATCATCGTGCCGGGCAGGTAGCGCATCTCCGCGGGAACGGTGATCACGTCCGGGGACAGCCGGAAGGCGCCGGCGTGCCGGCCCAGGATGCTGCCGAAGACGCTCGGCGCGTCGAAGCGCGGCACGCACATCCACTCCACCGCCCCGCTCGGCGACAGCAGGGCGTTCACCTCGCCGTCGGAGAGGAAGCCGTAGTCGGCGATAGGCACGGATCGGATCGGCATAGTCGGCCCGGTCGCCAGTTC
>JAOPUY010000217.1 GCA_025963265.1 Frankiales bacterium
GATTCGGATCCGCGTCCGGCTCAGCTCTCCGCCTGATGAATCACATGGTTGGCGCGGGGCCCGCCATCGGAAGCAACGTGCGGCCCGTGGGGCCGATCTGGATCTCGGTGCCCATCGTCGGGCACACGCCGCAGTCGAAGCACGGCGTCCAGCGGCAGTCGTCCTGCTCATAGCCCGTGAGCGAGTCCTGCCAGTCGTCCCACAGCCATTGCTTGTCCAGTCCCGAGACCAGGTGATCCCAGGGCAGGACCTCGTCGGCGAAACGCTCGCGGGTGGTAAAGAACGCGAGGTCGACGGACTGCTCAGCGAAAGCCTTGTCGGCCGCCGTCACCCAACGCTGATAAGAGAAATGCTCGCTCCAGCCGTCGAAGCGACCGCCGTCGCGCCAGGCCTGCTCGATCACCGCGCCGACCCGACGGTCACCGCGCGAGAGCAATCCCTCGATCAGCGAGGGCTCGCCGTCGTGGTAGCGCATGCCGATGTTGCGTCCGAGCGATCGGTCGGAGTTGATGGCGTCCCTGAGCTTGCGCAATCGCCGGTCGACGACCTCGGGCGCCGCCTGGGCCGCCCATTGGAAGGGCGTGTGCGGTTTCGGGACGAAGCCGCCGATCGACACGGTCGCCTTGATGTCGCGGGAGCCGGTCGCCTTGCGGCCGGCTCGGATGACGTCTTGGGCCATCGTCGCGATCTCGAGGACGTCCTCGTCGGTCTCGGTCGGCAATCCGCACATGAAGTAGAGCTTCACCTGGCGCCAGCCCTGGGAGTAGGCGGCGGTGACGGTGTCGATCAGGTCCTGATGGCTCACCATCTTGTTGATCACCCGGCGCAGACGCTCCGAGCCGCCCTCGGGGGCGAAGGTGAGGCCGGATCGCCGGCCGTTGCGGGAGAACTCGTTGGCCAGGTCGATGTTGAAGGCGTCCACCCGGGTCGAGGGCAGCGAGAGCGAGACCTGCGAGTCGGCATAGCGGTCAGCCAACTGCTTGGCCATCGGGCCGATCTCAGAATGATCAGCGCTGGAAAGGGAAAGCAGGCCGACTTCCTCGAATCCAGTGGCGGCCAAGCCAGCCTCGACCATCCGGCCCACGCCCTCGATCGAACGCTCGCGAACCGGACGAGTGATCATCCCGGCCTGGCAGAAGCGGCAGCCCCGGGTGCAGCCGCGGAAGATCTCGACCGACATCCGCTCGTGCACCGATTCAGCCAGCGGGACGAGCGGCGTCTTGGGGTAAGGCCAGGCGTCGAGGTCCATCACGGTGTGCTTGCTGACCCGCGCCGGCACCCGGTCTCGGTTGGGCCGGACCGACTCGAGCTGTCCCGCGTTCGGCCCCTCAGAGTGATAGGTCACGTCGTAGAACGCGGGCACGTACACGCCGCCGGTCTCGGCCAGGCGAGTGAGCAGCTCCGCGCGGCCGCCGGGCGAGCCCGCGCGTTTGAAGGCCGCGATGACCTCGGTGATGACGCCGACGATCTGCTCGCCGTCGCCGAGCACGGCCGCGTCGATGAAGTCAGCGATCGGCTCGGGGTTGAACGCGGCGTGGCCGCCGCCGAGCACGATCGGGTGGGTCTCGTCGCGGTCGCGGGCGTGCAGCGGCACACCGGCCAAGTCGAGCGCCGCGAGCATGTTGGTGTAGCCGAGTTCGGTGGCGAAGGAGATGCCGAGCACGTCGAAGGCGGCGATCGGGCGGTGCCCGTCGACGGTGAAATGCGGGACGCCGTGCTCGCGCATCAGTTTTTCCAGATCCGGCCAGATCGCGTACGCGCGTTCGGCCAGCGCGTCGGGGCGTTCGTTGAGGACCTCGTAGAGAATCTGAATTCCCTGGTTGGGCAAGCCGACTTCGTACGCGTCGGGGTACATCAGCGCCCATCGCACCGCGACCGAGTCCCAGTCCTTGGTGCGCGCGTTCAATTCGCCGCCCACGTATTGAATCGGCTTGCTGACCTGCATCAGCAGCGGTTCCAAGTGGTGAAAGACTGAGTCCGGCGAAACGGTGGTCACAGCCACGATCCTACGTGCTCGCGGTCGGCGACCGGGCCGGTCGGACGGGCTCAGGCGGTGGCCACGCCCAGCGTTGTCAGCTTGTGGCCGGGGAAAACTGCGCTGAGCGAGCCCACTCCGAGCCGCTTCTGGGCCAGCTCCCCCAGCACCGAGAACGCGTCGTTGAGGCCGGGGACGTCGCCTTGGTCCAGGCTCGCGTCCGACAGCGGGCTCCAGCGGCCGTGGACCTGTTTGCCGGCCACGCCGCCGCCGAGCAGCCACATCACGCTGCCGTGCCCGTGGTCGGTGCCGCCGCTGGCGTTGGCCATGACGCGGCGCCCGAACTCGGTCACCACGACGACGGTGACCCGCTTGCGGCGGGTCGGGCCGAGGTCGGTCAGGAACGCGGCCAGGGTGGCGGCGGTGGCGGTGAGCGCCTGGTTGAGGTCGTGGACCTCGTCGGTGTGGGTGTCCCAGCCGCCGACGTCGACCGTCGCGACCTGCAGGCCGACCTCGGCCCGCAGCAGGGTGGCCAGGTCGGCCATCGCGGTGCCGAAATCGCCGGACGGGTAGACCGCGCCGTTCTGGACGCCGGCCTTGGCCTCGGCTTTGGCCGCCGTGCCGAGCGCGGCCAGGGTGTCGGCGACGTCCTCGTCGATGGTGCCGCCGTGGCCCCGGTACAACGCCGCGACAGCCGCCTCGGTCTGGGCGGCGATGCCCGACCAGGCGGGGAACGTGAAGGACTTCAGCGAGTTGATGGCGAGCTTTTTCTGGTTGCCGCTCATCGACACCGGCAGCGCCGAGCCCTCGGCCAGCGCCCGGAAGGTCGTGCCCGGGCCGAGTTGGGTCAGCACCCGGTCCAGCCAGCCGGTGGTCGCGGTGTCCGAGCCGCCGTGCTCGACGTACTGCTGGGCCTGGAAGTGGCTGCGGGTGATGCCGGGCGAGGAGACCGCGGGCACGAAGGAGAGCTCGCCGGTGTTCCAGAAGGGCATCAGCGGAGCCATCGCCTTGTTCAACGCCCAGCCCGCCGTGCCCGACAGCGGCAGCAGGTTGGCGGTGGCCGGCACCAGGGTGGGCCGGACCCGGTGCAGGTAGTCGATGCCGAGCGCGGTGGTGGCCGGCACCAGGATGCCCAGTCCGTCGGCGGCGCCGCGCAGGAAGATCGTGATCAGGGTGTTCTTGGCTTTGCTGGTCGCGTCCGGCGTGGCGCCGTAGGCGACCCGGGTGGTCACCAGCTGAGTGCCCAGGGCGGCGACGCCGGCCATGCCGGCGCCGGCCAGGAAGCGGCGCCGGGTCCAGCCGGAGGTGCCCCACTGGGCGTCCTGCGCGCAGAGCTCGGCCTTGACCTGGGCGGCCTGAGCGACCAGCGGGTGGGCGATCGGCGCACCCGGCGGGACGGCCGCTGGGGCCGGCTCGGCGCGCCCGGCGCGGGGGCCGTGCTTGGGGACGTATTTGCCGGAAGAGCCAGCGGCCTCACGTGGGGTCATGACAGCAAATCCTTGCTCACTAGGGAGTTCCTCGACGCTGACTCGTTCTGCTCATCGGCGTCCGGCCTCAATGCAACGAGTGGTGTGGGGCGTGCAAGATCAGCGGCACGAGATTGGGGAGCATCCACCGCAGCGTGGATTTGGCCAGCGGCGTCGAGGCCGGTTCGCCCAGGAATCTCTGCAGCGCCGCCTTCGGGGTGGGCGAGAACCGTTGGCAGGTCAGCCGCAGCGTGAGCACGTCGATGGCCGCGCCGCTGGTGGCCGGCTTCGACCGCCCGTAGAAGACCTCTGGATTTATTTTGGCGAAGCCGCCCGCCCAGCTCTGGGCGAAGCCGACCTGGTAGTTCCAGAGGTCCAACAGCGAGGAGGACGAGCGCCACGCGCTGGCGACGTCCGGGTAGCCGTTGGGGGCCGACCAGTCCAGCGGCACTTGACCGACCGCCGAGCTCATCCAATGCAGGGTTTCCAACGCGGCCGGCAGGTTGGCCGGCTGGTTGCCCAGCACTCGGACGGTCGCGATCAGGTTTTCGGCGGGCCGGCGGACCTTCAGGCCGCGGCTGGACCAGAACTCATCCGAGCGGAAGATGGCCGAGATGGTCGGCAGGATCTGGCTTTTGTGCTTGAGGTACTCCGCGGCGACGGCCATCACCAGCGGGCGGGACGGGTTGTCGGAGACGTAGTGGGTGCAGAGTTTGCGGGCCAGGTGCTCGGCCGTCTTGGGGTGCAGGGCCAGGTAGCGCAGGTAGGCGTCGCCCACCGCCTCGCCGCCGGCCGCGCTGGCGTTGGCGTGCCGGAAGCCCATGATGGTGACCGGGCCGGTCCAGTGCAGGTCGGGGTTGTAGACGTAGTTGGAGTTCTTGTCGAGCGTGCGACCAGTCAGCACCCGAGCCGAGGATTTGACCCCGGCCTCGTCGTAGCCGCCGCCGGCGCCGACCGTGTGCAGCTCCAGCAGCTCGCGCCCGTAATTCTCATTCACCGCAGCCTTGTTCGACTCCGCGAGGTTGAGGAACAGCAGCATGGCCGGGTTCTTCGACGAGGCCACCAGCATGTCGGAGAACGAGCCGAAGGCGTGTCGGCGAACCACGTCGCGGTCGTGGGTGTGCCGGGTGTTCCAGACGTCGCCGCTGTGGTTGGCCACGTTGAGGTGGTTGCTGAAGAAGTCGACGACCGACTCGAAGAGCTGCGCGCGACTGTAGGTCTGCAGGCCGAGCGTGACGCGAGTCAGCTGGTCCATCGCGTCCCAGCTGTACTCGTTGCCGTGGGCTTTAAGGTAGGCCCGAACCTGGGCCGGGCTCTGCCGCAGCAGCGGACCCTGCGCCGCGATTTGGGGATGGGCCGCGTAGCCCGGGTGCTGCTGGGCGAAGGCGACCTGGGTGTTCCACCAGTAGGTCGGACCGTGGGCATTGACCGCCAGATGCGAGGCCGCGGTCCAGCCGAAGCCGAAACGCGACAGCAGCAGCGCGGCCGGGTCCCAGACCAGCGGCACGGCGGCCGTTCGACGCGCGTGCTTGATGGCTAGTTCGGCGGTAGGCCAGATTCGCGCGGTCATACAGGCGGTGCCCTATCCCTAGCTCGTACACACAGTGGTCGATTGAATGCACAGAGTAATCACAAGTAGGCGCGAAACTCTAATGCTCTACTTACTGGTCGGCGGCGCCCAGGCTCACTTGAGCGCTGCGGCGCGCGGTCTCAGCTCAGAACCGCGTCCGCGCGCTCGAGCGCCGATGGATCGCCTGCAGGATGCCGATCGCGATGCCCTGAGCGAACATCGACGAGCCGCCGTAGGACACGAATGGCAAGGGCAGTCCGGTCACCGGCGTCAGGCCCAAGTTCATGCCGACGTTCTGGAAGGTCTGAAAGCCGAGCCAGCAGACGATGCCCGCCGCGACCAGGCGCTCGGTGTCCGGCGCGGCCAACGCGATCCGCAGCCCGCGCCAGAGCACCAGGCCGAACAGGCCGATGATCACCGCCGAACCGAGGAAGCCGAGCTCCTCCCCCGCCACCGAGAACACGAAGTCGGTCTGCTGCTCGGGCACGAACTGCCCGTTGGTCTGGGTGCCGTGACCGAGGCCCTGGCCGAAGACCCCGCCGTGCCCGATCGCGATCCGCGCCTGCTGCTGGTTGAGGCCGTAGCTCTGCGAGCCGGCGTTCGGGTGGGTGAAGCTGGTCAGCCGTTGCACCTGGTAGTCGTGCAGCAGATGGAG